>JAYVFX010000420.1:0-2075 GCA_043772795.1 Deltaproteobacteria bacterium | reverse complement strand
CCTTCAGTGGCCAACTCCTCGGCAATGGCCCTGCCAAGGCCTTTACTGGCCCCGGTGATCAAGGCTACTTTTCCCTTCAGCCCAAGATTCATAGTTGTCTCTCCTTTTGACTGGCAACACCTAACGCCCCCGCGCACCACGAGCGGCCCACACGCGGCCTTTCGGATTTATTCCTTCACGCCACAGGGCCGCGATGCGGTGGCGCGGATGGTTAGGCGCGGTTTTATTTCGAGAGTGTTTCCTCACTCTTTGTGTTCTCTCGTCTTGTCTTTGCTAACTTGGCGTTCACTTGGCGCCTTTCTTCTTTTTTTGCAGTTTCTCTCTTGATTCCTCTCGCTTTGCTACCATCTTTCAAGAAGTGCCCCAATGCGGTCACTAAGCCACATATACGTAGACTAAAAAGTGAGGAGCGCGGCAATGTAAAGTAGTTGTGTGACAGAAAGCAATACCTGATCTTGCCCCGGAAGCTCAGTATGAGTTGAAGATCCACCGAGAATTGTCCCGAAAATTGTAGTGGCAGAGGATTTCCCAGCGATTGTTTCGTTGACAAAATTACCGAGAAGAAGAATTCCAACGGTAATAAAAACCGCTGTAGCATACAACCAAAATGGCTGCCCACGCGCGTGACGCGAAATCCAAGCTGTACCAATTCCAGATAGCGGAAGCCAAACAAAAAGCGCGATTATCCCGACGACACTGAGCTGCAATGCCTGATCGCCATAAGGGTCAACACGGACATGATTATTCTTTACCAAGGTTGTAAGCTGAAACTCGAACACCGAATAGGCAATAATCATGACAAACCAAAGCACTGGCAGCATGATAAAGAGTTTGATGATAACTTGCGAATGACGATTAACGCTAATACTTGCTACGCTGCCGGATCCAATGTGATCACCCCCGGGTGAGATGGAGTTGGTGGTTTCGTCATTCACTGGAATCTTTTGTATTACATAAAACACTACAGTTGCCAGGAGACTGAAAATAACTCCTATGGTCGTAGAATCGGCTGTAAACTGGAAAGATACTAAATACAGAAAAAGTACTGCTGAAGAACCAAGAGAGACTTCAAGAAAAGTACGTCGATTCATCTGATTACCTACAACGACTCAGACTCAGCGGGTTTGTATGGATTTTGGGAAGCGCCTAACGCCACCCGTCTCGGGCTGCCGCCCCACCGGGACGTTTCACGTTCATTCCAAACCGCCCGCGGGCGGCGGTCACGAGCACGGGTTAGTTAGACAGCGAAGCTTCCCTTCGGAGGGCGGACCTTTATTGCTGCCCCCTTTGTACTGTCAGGGACCCCACCCTCGCGCTCAGCTCCTATCGAAGATCTTCCCGGTCCACGTGCGCGCGGCCAAGTCCATCTCACCTTCGACGTCGTAGGTCCGGCCATCGGAGATGTGGATCAACTCCTGTAGGCGCCATTTGTGACGACCGATACTCTCAAAGGTCCCCTGACCGTTGCCGGTGAGGCTGTCGCCATTCTCCAGGTACGCCGCTGCACACACACTAAAGGTCCCGCTCTTGGCGCCCACGCTCACGAACGTGGCCGTGCGGAGGATTGTCCCAAAGGTTGGAGAGGTTCCTTCGAAATTCCCTTGTATGAGGACACGCCCACCTGGTCCGGGAGTTAATGTGAGAGACGTGGTCTTGAGCGAAAATTCCCCGATTTGTTTTCCTACTGCCATGATGATGTTCCTCCTTATGTTAATGGGTTGGTTGCTAGATCCTCTTGCTTCATGCTTCGTCCGAAGTGACCGGGCACGCGATGGTGGCGCACGTGCCTCTGGTGTCGTTGTCCGAGCGGTGTCCGTTTGCAGTGCCCACCTCATGATGAAGTGCTCGCGAAATATGACCAATGTTCAAACCTGTGGGTTGAGAGCTGGCTAACGCCTCCGCGCACCGCGAGCGGCCACAACGCGCCCTTTCAGCTTTAGCAGAGTCCCAACATGACCGCGATGCGGTGGCGCGGGTGGTTAGGGTCGTCTTTGCTACGAGATTGTTCTCTCACTCTCTGTATCTTCTCGTCTTGTCCTTGCTACGTCGGCATTCGCTCTGCGCCTGTGTTTCTT
>JAYVFX010000419.1:0-3285 GCA_043772795.1 Deltaproteobacteria bacterium | reverse complement strand
CGGAAGCGGCAAAGCGCATACATAACATGGATACTTCCTACTGTGGGAAAAGCGGGTACGGATAGAGGCTCGACTCTCACGGTCTGTGATCGTGGGGTAGGCAGCCCGCGAACACAAAGTGTTCAAGGAGTGAGGAGCGCACATGAAGTTTTCTGAAGTGGTAGCGCAAACGCTCGCGTGGCTCCAACGCGAGGGACGCGTCTCGTATCGGGCACTGAAGCGCGAGTTTGAGCTTGATGACGAGTTCCTTGAAGATCTGAAGGCGGAAATTATCGAAGCGAAACGACTGGCCATTGATGAGAATGGCAAAGTGCTTGTTTGGGCCCAAGAGCAAGGAGCAAAGAGCAGGGAGCACGGAGCAAAGCACGAAGAAGAGAGAAGCAAAACCCAATCCTCTGGTGTGGCTCCCCGCTCCCTGCTCCCTGCTTCGCAGGTCGAGGCCGAGCGGCGGCAGCTTACTGTCATGTTCTGTGACCTCGTGGGCTCCACTGCGCTCTCGGAGCAACTCGATCCTGAAGAATTGCGCGAGGTAGTGCGCGCGTATCAAGCGACCTGCACCGACGCAGTCCAGCGCTATGCGGGGTACATTGCCCAGCATCTGGGTGATGGGCTGTTAGTATACTTCGGCTATCCGGCCGCCCACGAAGACGAGGCCCAACGGGCCGTGCGGACCGGATTGGAGATCCTGGCGAGACTCCAGACCCTCAATGCGCAGCTACAACCCGCCATACAGGAGCGGTTACCGCACCCTCTCCAGGTGCGCATCGGCATCCATACCGGCCTGGTCGTCATCGGTGAAATCGGCAGCAGCGAAAAACGCGAGGTCCTCGCCTTGGGTGAGACGCCCAACATTGCCGCACGGCTGCAGGGCTTGGCCGAGCCCGACACCGTCGTCCTTAGTGCCGGGACCCACCGGTTGGTCGTCGGCTTATTTGAGTACCAGGATCTGGGGCTACAAGCGCTCAAAGGCATTTCCGCTCCCCTGGCGGTGTACCGGGTCGTGCGCGCGAGCGAGGCACAGAGCCGTTTTGAAGCAGCAGTCAGTAGAGGCTTAACGCCTTTAGTGGGCCGCGAAGACGAACTCGGGCTGCTGCGGCGACGCTGGGTGCAGGCCAAGGCAGGTGAAGGACAAGTGGTGCTCCTCAGCGGTGAGCCGGGCATCGGCAAATCCCGCCTGGTACAAGAACTCAAAGAGCAGCTCAGCCAAGAAGGGACCATACAGATTGAGTTTCGTTGTTCACCTTATCACCAGAACAGTGCTCTCTATCCGGTGACCGAACATTTGCAGCGCGTGCTAGGGGTTGAACGCGATGATTCAGCCCAGATCAAGTTGGGTAAACTAGAGCAGACCCTGTCTCACTACCGGTTCCCCCAGGCTGACACGCTGCCACTGTTGGCGACCCTGTTGTCGCTGCCGCATCCTGAGGGCGTTCCACCCCTGACCCTCAGCTCTGAGCAGCAGAAGGAGAAAACGCTGAAAGCGTTAGTGAGGTGGCTATGCGAGGAGGCAGAGCGACAAGCGGTGTACTGTACCTGGGAAGACCTCCATTGGGCCGACCCTTCCACCTTGAAGCTGTTAGCCCTCTATCTCGACCAGGTTCCTACGACGCGGATGCTGGCGCTGTTAACCTCTCGGCCCGAGTTTACGCCGCCGTGGGGTTCTCGTTCGTACCTCAGCCAACTCACCCTGGGCCGGTTAGGACGCGCACAGGTGGAGCGCATAGTTGCAAACGTGACCAGCGGCAGAACCTTACCCGACGCAGTGGTGGAGCAAGTGGTGGCGAAGACGGACGGTGTGCCGTTGTTCGTGGAAGAGTTGACCAAGACGGTCATCGAGTTAGGCTTCGTGCGGGCCGTCAACAGTCACTATGAGTTGACCAGACCTCTGTTTGCCTTAGCGATTCCCGCTACGTTGCACGACTCGCTCATGGCCCGGCTGGACCGGCTGGCTGAAGCCAAAGCGGTCGCCCAATTGGGTGCCACGTTGGGGCGAGAGTTTTCCTATGAACTGCTGCAAGCCGTTTCGTCTGTGAACGAAGCCACACTGCAGCATGGGCTGGCCCGGTTAGTGGACGCAGAATTGGTGTACCAGCGCGGGCTGCCACCTCACGCCCACTACCTCTTCAAGCATGCCCTGGTGCAGGACACTGCCTATCAGTCCTTGCTCAAGCGCGAGCGACAACGACTTCACCAGCAGATTGCTCACGTCTTAGTTGAGCGCTTTATCGATACCGCAGCTACTCAGCCAGAGTTGGTGGCGCATCACTACACGGAAGCGGGGCTTGCCGAGCAAGCGGCTCCCTATTGGCAGCGGGCTGGGGAGCGTGCCACCCAGCGCTCGGCCTATGTCGAAGCGATCAGTCACCTCACCAGGGGGTTGGAAGTGCTCAAAGCTCTCCCGGACGGCCCCGAGCGCACCCAGCAAGAGCTAGCCCTGCAGACCACCCTCGGCTCAGCTTTGATAGCCACCAAAGGCTATGGCGCCCCAGAGGTGGAAAAAGCCTACACCCGGGCGCGAGAGCTGTGTCAACAGGTAGGGGAAACCCCTCAGCTCTTCCCGGTGTTTATGGGATTAGCGTATTACTATTGCGGGCGAGCCGAGCATAAGACAGCGCGTGAGGTGTCGGAGCAGCTCCTCAGCCTAGCCCAACTCCTGCAAGACCCGCTCTGGCTCCTGTGGGCCCACTTTGCTCTGGGTACGTGCTTGGTCGTGCTGGGAGAGTTTGCTCCTGCACAAGAGCACTTCGAGCAGGGAATTACCCTCTACGACCCACAGAAGCACAACTCTCGTAGCTCTAGTGACGTGACTGACCCTGAAGTGGCCTGCCTACCCTATGCGGCCCTTGTCCTGTGGTTACTTGGCTATCCAGACCAGGCCCTGAAGAGGAGCCGAGAGGCTCTCACCTTGGCCCAAGAGTTGTCTCATCCCCATAGCCTGGCTCGTGCCCTGGGCCTTGCTGCCTGGCTCCATCAGCTCCGCTGGGAGGGGCAACTGACTCAAGAGTGGGCAGAGGCAGCGATTGCAGTATCGACCAAGCAAGGGTTTCCGTACTGGCTGGAGTGGGGGACCATCTTGCGGGGCTGGGCGCTGGCCGAGCAGGGGCATGCAGAAGAAGGGATTACACAAATACGCCAGGGTATGGCTGGCTGGCGGGCCATAGGAGGGGCGGTGTTTCGGCCATACTTTCTTGCCCTGCTGGCCGAGGCGTATGGGAAAGCAGGACAAGCAAAAGACGGACTGGATGCAGTGGCCGAGGCGCTAACTGCCGTAGACAACACTGAAGA
>JAYVFX010000418.1:0-4669 GCA_043772795.1 Deltaproteobacteria bacterium | reverse complement strand
GCAAGTGAAGCGTCCGCAATTGGAATATACATACCCCAATTGACGAGTCGATGGCCTGGAACTGTCGAGCCATCAGGTCCCGGCACAAAGTAAAAAGTCCCGTGTCCTCCCGGATAGCCGAGGCAGCGCACGCCACTATCCAAAGCTGCCGATTCATCGAGTTCCTTTTCTAAGAGGAACCCGCGCCAGAGAACATAGCCAGCATATCGAATCGTGGTTTCGGGAAACAACGTCCGACGGCCTAAAGAGGTGTATCCATCTGCACACACCACAAGGTCAAAGGTTTGTAAGGAGCCATCTGCCAATTGTACCCCAACGCGTTGGTCTCCTTGTTCGTGCAACGCTACAACCCGGTGCGCCGTGCGATATACTTCCTCCGGAACGCGCTTGCGGAGGTTGTGGTACAACCCACCCCAGTTGAGTAATTCAAGGCGGGCAGGTTGATCCCAGGCGAGATAGCCGTACCGTCGATCTTGCTCCGTCCGCCACACACGAGAGAAGGTATGCGACGAGAAATAGGGAATGTCAGCGTCGACCAAGTCCCGTTTAATGAACGTCTCAACGATCGACGGCGGAACAGCAATCCCTGCTCCCCGGTCTTTTAACTCTTCACCCGTACGTTCAAACAGGGTTACATCGCACCCTGCCCGAACAAGTTCTATGGCAGTGGTACATCCCGCAATTGAGCCACCGACAATTCCGACCCGCAGCCCCCGTGTGTCTCCGCTCACGACTTGTGCCATAGTGCTTTCCTTCGCGGAATAAACCTTTATTCGTCCTTGACCCGCAATCCGTGCTATCCCCGATCAAGTGTCACTTAGAAACTGTCTGCGTTATTAGATTCGTCCGCAACCTCTAGTCAAGGCGTTCCCTTCGGACTAACCCTGGGTGAGTGGCTACGCGCTTCTCCGACGAGCGTCAAGGGCCTTTTTTCTGTCGTCTCCATACCCTCACCGGCGCTCGCGACAGACTTCGACCGTTGCGTAATGTCTGGCACCCTTCTACAATCCTCGGAGTCGAATCTGTCCAAATAAGGAGGAACTGATGAAAGTAGGAATGACACTGCAGTTAACAAGCTTTGGTGAAAAACCTGATCACCAGACGTACCAAGATGAACTGGCGATTGCAGATATGGCCGAAGGGCTCAACTTTGATTCTGTGTGGTGCCTGGACCACCACTTCACTGGTTATGTCATGTCTCCCGACCCGGTGGCACTACTCATGTATATCGCTGGCCGCACCAAGCGCATCCAACTCGGCACGGCAGTCATCGTATTGCCTTGGCATGATCCAGTCGAGGTTACCGAGAAGATAGCCCTGCTCGATATGATCTCTGGTGGACGCACGATTTTTGGCTTTGGTCGTGGAGCTGCTTCGATTGAATACGCCGGATTTCGCATCCCGATGGAAGAAGCACGCGAACGCTTCGTGGAAAGCGCAATGATTATTCGCAAAGGGCTGACCCAGGAAAGCTTCTCTTTTGACGGCAAATATTACAAGGTTCCCGAGATTCAGATTCGGCCACGTGCGGTCTCACACCCTGAGAATCGCTTCTATGCCTCCTCAATCAGCCCAGAATCAGCGGAAATTATGGCAAAGCTGGGGTTCGGGGTGCTTATCGTGGCACAACGCAGCTGGGAAGAGACCGCCACTGATTACGCCCGTTATTGCCAGGCTGCAGCTGCCAGCGGCCACACCGCGCGTCCGCCCATCGGATTATTCAATGTCTTGGTTGCAGACGATGCGCGTGAAGCAGAGGAACTCGGAGCCGTTCATTTAGGCGCCATGTTCGATTCGATCGACCGCCACTATAAGTTTTCTGACGGTCATCTGTCGTCGGTGAAAGGGTACGAATTCTACGCAAAGCTCGCGAAGACCTATACCAAACTGAGCGTAGATGAACAGGCCAAGAGCAAGGCAGTCGAGTTCTACCGCAGTCTGCATGCGGCAGGCACTCCAGCCCAGGTGCTAGAGAAGTTCCGTTACATTCACCACACGGTGCCGTTAGAACACGCGATTGGGACCTTCGCTTTTGGCGGTCTGCCCTATCCCAAGTTAGAACGGAGCTTCAAGTTGTTCGCAGAGAAAGTGTTACCCGTCCTGCAGAATGACCCAGCATTTAAGCTGCCTAAGGAACAGCTGCGTGCCGTTGAGGCCCACGCCCACGCCTAAAGCGAACCACAGAAGAGTCGTATACTGTAGCACTTGCTGTGAAATCCTCCCTATCCCTCCTTTTCCAAAGGAGGGAACCCAAATGTCCCCTTTCGCAAAGGGGGCCGCGCGTCAATAGTGCTCGGCACAGGGCCGGAAGCAGATAAGGAAGAGCCCTATCTTTGGAGATGGGAGAATGGGAGAGGAATGAGGCGGGAATTGAGGCGGGATTGAGATATGCCAAGACAGTAGAGACGTAGCATGCTATATCTCTACGGATTTTTCATCTCCTATGAGGTGTGCGCTTCTTGCCACCGCAGTGTTGCGTCAAGTCGCCCTTCGTCTTGCAGCTTGCGGATATGTTTGAGACGTAGGTATGTAGTTCCGAGGAAATCATCTGATGATAGACGATTCGCTTGGTAGGCGGCGTACAACTGTTCGATCCCACGCCGGACCGTCCAGCGGGGCGCAAATTCAGGCAGGGTGGCCGCCAACTTCTGACAATCAACGCGGTAACAACGGGGATCTGGCCCCCCACCTGCGGCATAGGTAATCGTAGAACCAGGCACGGCCTCTTTCACCATCTGCGCAATATCACGAATCTGATAGTTCTCGGTTGTCTGCCCAACGTTGAACGCTTGGTTATGAATCAGTGTCTTCGGCGCGTGCAAGACAGCAAGGAACGCGCGAGAAATGTCCTCCACGTGTACAAGTGGTCGCCACGGCGTACCATCGCTACTGATGAGCACCTCACCAGTAGTATAGGCAAAGCCAACCAGATTATTCACGACCAGATCGGCTCTGAGCTTTGGCGATAACCCGTAGGCAGTCGCGTTACGCAAGAACGTCGGACTGAAGTTGTCATCGGCAAGCAGCGAGACGTCTTCTTCAACGCGAATTTTCGATGCCCCGTAAGGCGTCGCGGGATTAAAGGGCGCATCTTCGCGTAGCATGCTCATGCCATCGGACACACCGTACAGACTACAGGATGAGGAGAACAGAAAGCGGGGTACGCCCGCTCCTTTTGCCATCTGTGCAAGTCTGACGGCAGCACGATGATTGATCTCGTAGGTACACTCAGGGTTGAGATCCCCCAAAGGATCGTTCGACAGCGCAGCCAAATGAATGACGGCATCAAACCCGTCAAGATCAGCAGTCTGGATATCGCGAATATCGCGGCGCAACGACGGTACGTCACTCGTCTCCATTTGCCCAAACGTGCACTTCTCGAACAGATAGTTATCTAACCCGACCACCTCATGGCCAGCGTCTTTGAGCATGGGGACCATCACTGCGCCGATATATCCGTCATGGCCTGTCACCAGTATTCTCATGGCCTCTCCTCTCCTCTGGTTATGGAAGAATATCACTATTAGTTTTTTTCACGTATTTCATCACGAAAGTTTAGACAGATTTTTCGCCCATAGAAGGCTTCCGCCTGGAAAGAAGGCGCATTGGCCTCCATACCTCGTAACCGTAGCATTGCCGAAAAAACGCTGGCGGAGAACCATGAGCGACTTCGTTGGCTCGGGTAGTATCGCAAGACATACTCGATCTTCCGCTGACAACTTTCATCATCAAGCGGGACAAAAACGTTAGGCCGTCCGAAGTCACCATCATATTTGGGGATCTCGTATTCGAGGATAAGATGGTTGCGGAAGGTGTTCCAGGTCAACTCGGCAATGAGGCGATGATCCTGGTGGAGGTCGTCACGATAGTGAGTGAAGATGATATCAGGAGGCTCCTCTGTCTTAAGTGCCTCAAAGCACTCCTTGAGCTCCGCGCCAAGATACGGCAGAAAGCCATCGCGGAAATCGTGAATAACAACAGTAGACTGTGCGGCAGCAGCGAGAAACGCTTGGGCGCTACTTCTGGCTTCTTGTTTCCGTTCCGGCGTGGAGGTAAAAACGACCCAGTGGACACTGATTCCTGGATTAGATTGCAGCAGTGCCAACAACGTACCACCACACCCTATCTCAATGTCGTCGCAATGTGCCCCAAGACACAGAACTCGAGAGACACCACGCTCGCCAAATTGCAGACCGAAGTTACGCATGATCGTGGGCGCGCCCTCGGTCTTTGGCTTTGGCAACGTTGGAACTCAGCACCAGTTCCTCTGTCTCATTCTCTACGCCGCTGGGTGGCGGGACGCGCTTCCAGACCTCCCAGGGCGCATTGCCACGGGCGTATAACTCTTCAAGTTGTTGTTTCTCTTTGAAGGTGTCCATGCAACCCCAAAAGCCATCGTGCTTGTAGGCCACGACCTGTCGATCGGCTACGAGCCGCTGAAAGGGTTCGTTCAGCAGTTCTTCGCCTTCATGCAAATAGCGAAAAATCTCGCGACGAAAGATGAAATACCCACCGTTGATATGGAGAGCGGCTTGTTCAACGTCCTTGATCGAATCAACCACTCCCATTGGTGACATAGAAACAAAGTGGCAACTCATATTCGGTCTTACACACAAAAAGCTCGCAATCTTTTGTTGCTCGTGGAAGTGGGTCAATTGTTCGGGCAACG
>JAYVFX010000417.1:0-1892 GCA_043772795.1 Deltaproteobacteria bacterium | reverse complement strand
CTCCATCTCAAGCCCCCTAACCTCTTGAAAAATCAGGAGGGAATAAATTAGTGACCACTACCTATAGTAACGCTCCAGCAAGATATGGAGTGTCCATTTGTGATCTTTGCTGTCAGGTCCTCTCTCCCTGTGGGAGGGAGTCAGAGAGAGGGGTACTTGCGGCGTTCACCCTCTCCTGTGTCCTCTCCCCTCAAGGGAGAGGAGAAAACTGGACCCTGCACAATCCATATCTTGGTGTGTTTTCCCTCTAGGTGTGTCTTTGGACACAACCCGCTGCTTTGAGAAGACCGGCATGAGGGTACAGCAGAGTTTCTCGGGCGTGGGGTCTGCGGACACCACTGTTTCCCGTGGAACATGTGCCACAGAAACAGTGACCCTCAATAGGTGTGTGGTGCAGCTATAGGCTGTGACCAACACCCGCAATCAAGTCAGCCGCAACGCTTGGCCCAGATGATTCACCAAATGTTACTCGGACGGCCCCCCGCCCCCGCAATGCCTCCGTTTGTCCACTTGACAGCGGAGCCCTCATAGGGGTTAGACATTTTTCCTTCGCCGTTTGCTGACTTCCTCGTTATCTTATGGAGAATTTTTGCTACAATCCACCTCAGCATGAAGGACACCTTTGCCGCCATTCACCGGATGAAAGAAGCCGGGGTAATCGAAAACTACGCCATTGGCGGTGCGATAGCCGCTATGTTTTATATCGAGCCATTCGCCACGGAAGATTTGGATATCTTCTTCGTAATTAGTGGCGCGGGGGATGCACTCGACTTACTCGCTCCGATCTATGAATACCTAGAGACTTTGGGTTACTCTGCTGATGGAGCAATGATTAACATTGAAGGGTGGGCAGTACAGTTCCTTCCTGTCTATAACCCCTTAATTGAAGAGGCCGTCGAGCGGGCGAGAGAAGTAGACTATCTTCAGGTTCCTCTTCGCGTCATAAGTGCAGAGCATCTGGTGGCGATAATGCTCGATACGGGAAGGCCAAAAGATTATGCACGGATCGCTCGTTTCCTAGAACTGGACGTGCTTGATATGGCGAGCCTCGCGGATATTCTCTTGCGCCATGACCTGAATAGAAAGTGGGAAGAGAAGAAGGGGAGATTTACAACATGAGCAAGCAGTATCCAGATGTGTCAATTCTGTTTGCGAAGAAAGAAGAATGGCGACGGCGGATGAATGCGCGTCCGATGGAAGAGAAATTATCCGTGGCCGCTCAACTGAAAAACTTATCCACAGCAATTCCTAAGCTAGCGAAAGTCAATAGCCAACCTATGAAGACGGTCAAAGATGTCTAACGCCCCCACGCACGGGTGTGATTCAAAGTGCGGGGCAATCATAAACACATGAGGCTGTGGCGGCGAGCTGTTCCCAATACTTGTCCCAGTCCTCGTTCGCTCGGACTACCCGGAGCGCGAGCATAGGTTCCACATGCTCGGCTTTCCACCAGGCCCCGGGGACTTTAAGGCGTTGCTGAATGACGTACCGGTGCGCACTCTCGATTTCACCGGACCCAATCGGCAAGCCTTTCTCGAGCGCTCCTTTATAATCGAGGTGCTGTGGACGGTTACTTAAATACCGCACACATGCTCGCACCGGCGCGTGGTCATTGGCAATTTCCTCCGCTTCCACAGAGTTGCGTAACTGGGTTAGCACCTCCGTCCCCTCATTGTTTTTCAACCGTTGCTTCTGGGTTTCCATCCAGGCGTGGGGCGCGGCGGGCGCACAGACGAGGGACGCCGCGGCCCAATAATCGCAAACATGGTAAAAATCGACCAGATAGCTGGCTTGGGACCCCAACGTCGCGGTGAATTGCTCCGCGATCCACGGGGCACCGTCTCCGACGCCATGTAACTGGGTGTTTGTTCCACACCCCGCAGCCACGGCAC
>JAYVFX010000416.1:0-5186 GCA_043772795.1 Deltaproteobacteria bacterium | reverse complement strand
AATGCCGTTTTCTTCAAGCGTGACTACATCGTGCGAACTGCACGAAATGCAGCCCCCTCAATCGCTGAGGGCTTCAATCACCGCATCGCATTTTTCTCGTAATTCTGCCTGAATCTGTGCAGACGCAAGGCGACCTGGCGACACTTTCTTCCGCCGCAGTACTTCTTTGACGCCGTAACGCGTGCGCAGCACTTCTTCGATGCGATCGAGAAAGTAGACGCCTTTGGATTTGTTAATGTCGAGCAGCCCAATGGTTTTTCCATCGAGACTATCAAGTCGCGGGGCGAACGCTTTCTGACCGCGATCTACTTTATCGGTTGGGTCAAGCAAAATATCACTCATGGTATCCCTCCTTCTTTTTTTAATCTTCGATTTCTTTAGTAGTGATCTGACTGCCGCCAGCACCGCGAGCTAAGCCCGGCACTGCTGCAGAAAACCGACCGGCGGTGCCACCAGCAACAATAATAACAATGCTGTCGAGTGTGGGAAACTTGGCAAAGAGTGTATCGTCAGTAGGTGGCTCGGTTGGTGCATTTTTCACTGGCAGCATACTGACGCCCGCACCTTCGCCACCGTTGACGCCGGGCTTGAGCTCTCGGAAGGGTTTGCGGATCTTTTCAAACAAGAACTGGCGCAAATCATTCTTCGACCACCCATCCTGAGCGAATGTCTTTGCATGTTCGGGGCAGACAATCAGTACCGTATCCGAGAATAATGGAAAGTTTTTGTGATTCCACAATGATGCCATCGTCCAGCCGAGGGACAGGGCAAGCTGCTCAGCCGAGCGACTGGCGTGATCGTTAATCTGTAACGGCGAGTGCCCGCCGAACATAGTGACTGTACTTTGATCAGCGCGAAAGCCTTTTTCGACGTGCAATGGCTCCCACGGACTTTCTTCTTCATTTTCGCCGACACAAAAAGTGAACTGTGCTGGATGGCCCATCGTCGCCTTGGTAATTTCTTGCGGTTTAGCACCGCCGATGTTCATGATCACGAGGCGGACCGTGCGACCGATCGTCGCGTTGGCGCGAAACCCATGACCCAGGGCGTTGTGTCCACAATTGACGCCGATTTCCTGGCGAATTGGGCCGATGATAATCGTCAGCGGCGTAGCCGAGAAGGTAGTGACGTTGATCGCATGGGCATTGAACTTCTCATCACTCAGCGCTTCGATGGCGGCGATCACAGTAGAAAAATACGACGGATGGCAACCCGCCATTACTGCATTGATGGCAACTTTTTCGACTGTGGCACGACCATAATTGGGACCAACGGTGCCGAGCACTTCTTGCGGATCGCGATCGACTGTTGCCAGCATGCGTTTGACACGCTCTTCAGTCGGCGGGACAACCGGCAAACCATCAGTGACGCCACGGGCATACATCAACTCTACCGGATCATCTTCGACCTGAATACGTTGAGAATGGAGCGGAATTGGTTGCGCCATAGAACCCCTCCTATGTAATCGGGCTTAGTCTGGCATTGTTCTGGGATACAGTCAATTGAGAAGCCAGGCGTAGGCGTTGGGTGTTTGCCGTTCGTGCTGAGTCCTTCGACAGGCTCAGGACAGGCTCTGTCGCAGCACGGTTTTGCCCATTGCCGGGTCGTTTGGCGGTTTATGCTCTACTCTTCCTCCGCAGGCCGTGTTACATGGATATGAACAGTACCTGGTACGCCAGGGATACGATGCCCTTTGCGAAGGGGAGACAAATTATGGCAGTTCATGCCATCACACTTGAACTTTCCGATGAAGTCTACCAGCGGGCACAACACGTCGCCCAGGCCACACGACGTCCACTTGAAGAAGTTGTGATCGAGTGGATTCGCCCTCCGGTGCAAGGAAACCTTCCCGAACTCGAACGTCTATCCAACGACGAGTTACTCCAGGCCGCCCGGGCAATTCTTCCTTCTGAACACGCACACCGGTTACAGGAACTGTTGGCTATTCAGCAGCAGCGTAGTCTCTCCGCAGATGAGCAGCGAGAGGCCGTAGCGCTCGTTGAACAAGAGGACTTCGTCACACTGCACAAAGCCAGAGCACTCTTCTTCCTCAAACAACGTGGAATCCTACCAGATGATTTGCGTCTGGACCCGTAACAGTTTGTGGCATACGTCCCTCCAACTCCGCGCCAGGCCGTCGCCGAACGCGCACGTCATCGTTGCGAGTACTGCCAGAGTCCCGAAAGAATCACCGGGGGACCGTTACATGTCGAACATGTGATTCCCGAAGCGTCTGGCGGCCCGACAACCCTCAACAATTTGGCGCTTGCATGTGCTCGGTGCAATCTCCACAAAGGCAGACGGACGCACCACCAGGATCCAGCAAGCGGACACAATGTGTCACTCTTCAATCCTCGCACCCAAAGATGGTCGCGTCACTTTATGTGGAAGGTAGAAGGGTTGCGTATCAAGGGACGAACGCAATCGGGACGAGCGACCGTCAACGCGCTGAACATGAACCATCCGACGATTGTTATGGCACGCAGTCTGTGGGTCAGTCTCGGCGTGCATCCTCCTCACTCATAAGTTTGCCTGCTAAACAAGCGTCAAGAGGCGGCACGAAGATTAGTCTCTAGCTTTATCGAGGTCTCACATCTGATCTCGCCTTTACCCTTTACTCCACTGGGGGCTAAGGGGATGGGAGAGGGTGGGTCGATTGGCAGTCCGGCGGCGGTAGTGAATGCCGTGGCAGACGCGCTGTCGCCTTTCGGCGTAACTATTCGTGAGACGCCGCTGAGTCCCGAACGAATTCTCGCGCTGATTGATCAGACCCACCAGAGCTGAGTCTTGGACTCAGTTTATAGTTCAATCTCTCAATGACCTAATTCTTCCAGCAACGCCTTCGCCTCTTGCAAGTCCTTGGTGTCAAACCCTTCTGTAAACCAGTTATAGATCTGAGATAACAAGTCGTGACCTTCAACAGTCTTGCCCTGTTGCTGCCAGAGCTTCGCCAGACTCATCACCGCCCGCAGCTCCAGCGACTTTGCTTGTTGGTGTCGAGCAACTTCGATCGCCTTGAGAAAGCAGGATTCGGCGTCGTCCTCTCCAGTAGGGTGGGCACGGCCCACCGTTACTGACTCAGCGATACTCACAGGTTGGTGGGCATTGCCCACCCTACGCAACTTGGAACCTTGAACTTTGAACTTTTGCAGCGTAAGTTGCCCCTTGAGCCGATACAGCTCGGCCTCGTTCCAACGCTCCTCAGTTTTGTCCACCATCTCTAGCGCCTCGGCCAGCACGCTCAGCCCTTCCTCTGCCTGCCCCGCTTGCGCATACCCTGCGGCCAGCCAGGGAAGAAGCCTTATCCGCGGCAGCTCTGCCCCTATGGCCCGGAAGGTAGCCAGGCCCTGCTGCATCTGAACAATGCCTTCTTCCACCTGTCCCTGCTCAGCCAGAGCCGAGCCCCGCATTATAGTCCCAACCACCAACCAGAACGGAAACCCCTGCTCGGTTGAGAGGGTAATGGCCGGCTCGACCAGCTCCCGGGCGAACTGCCACTCCCGACGGAGAAGATAAAACCAGGCAGCATGATCCAAGGCATGCGCCACGCTATAAGGATGATGAGACAACCCCTCGGCCAGGGCCAGTGCCTCGCGGCACCACTTTAGGGCTTGGTCCGGATAGCCTAGATGCCATAGGACATAGGCCCCATAGACGAGGCAATCCACTCTGTTATCAGCCGTATGACTGGCGGGGGGAGGCCGCTCGGGATCATAGAGGGACAGGCCCTGCTCCAAGAGTGTCCGAGCAGAGGCAAACTCGCCACCCTAGTACAAGTTCAACCCCAAGCACAGATGAGCCATCAGGAGAAGACCCGGGTCTTGGAGATTCTGGGCCAGACGCATCATCTGCCCCGCCAGCTCAAGACCTGTTGTCTGAAACTCCCGCCGGCCATGATAAAATAACCACAGGCCCTGCAGCACCGAAAAAAGCTGATGGGTTTCTCCCACCCGCCGGCTCAGCTCCAGCGCCCGGGCGTAGGCTTGTTCCACTTCCGAAGCCGCAAAGCCCTTGGTGGCAGTTAAAGCCTGCGCAAGGGTGAGCTGCAAGAACAGCTCTTGCTGGGTGCGCTCGGGAGTGTCCGGCAGGGCCTTGAGCAACTCCAGCCCCGTGGTGAGGTGACTGATCGCTTCCACATAGGCCGAGCTCTGGCTGGCTCGCTCACCTGCCTGCTGCCAGTAGGGAATGGCCTGCGCAATGAGACCCGCCTCCGTGTAGTGATGAGCCAGCAGCTCCGGCTGCGTCTCTTGTGTTTCTGGAAACTGCTCCTCCAACACCTGAGCGATCTGTTGATGCAGTTGCTGGCGTTTGCTCTTGAGCAACGATTGATAGGCCGTGTCCTGAATCAGCGCGTGCTTGAAGAGATACGTCGCGTGCGGAGGCAGGCCACGCTGATAGAGTAGCTCGACCTCGACTAACTGCCGCAGTCCCTGCTGTAAGCTGCCCTCGTCTAAGGGGGAGACCGCGTGGAGCACCTCATACGAGAATTCTCGCCCCAGGGTTGCCCCAAGCTGCACAATCTCTTTGACGGGAGCCAAGCGATCCAAGCGGGCCATCAGCGAGTCTTGTAACGTGGAGGGAATCGCTAGGGGAGGGAGCGGACCGCGTAACTCATAGTGATCATCTGCTTCTATGAGTAGCCCCGACTCTAGCACCGTCTTGGTCAACTCTTCGACAAACAACGGCACGCCGTCGGTCTTAGTCACAATCTGTTGTAATACTTCCGATGGCAGAGATTTACCGCCGGTGACTTTCTCGACCATGGACTCGACTTGAGAACGTCCCAACCGACTCAATGTGAGGTGCGTGAGGTAGGAACGCGGACTCCACGGGGGCGTGAACTCGGGCCGAAAGGTCAGTACAGAGAACACTCGTGCGGTCGGAATTTGTTCCAGAAAGAGCGCCAGCACCTCTAGTGTGGAAGGATCAGCCCAATGCAGATCTTCCCAGGCGCAGTACACTGCCGCCTTCTGCGCTTCCTCAATGATCCACGCTACCAATGCTTCTTGGGTCTTCTGCTTCTGCTTCTGCGGGCTCAACGTCAGTGGTGGAACACCCTCTGGCTGAGGCAACGAAAGTAAGGCTGCTAATAACGCACCTTTCGGCCATTTTGAGACCGGATTTGCGAATTATCGCGGCGCATATATTCTCTCCGCCCAGTACACAGACGGGGAGGGAACATGGGC
>JAYVFX010000415.1:0-2353 GCA_043772795.1 Deltaproteobacteria bacterium | reverse complement strand
CGCCAATGGTACGAAATCGGTATTCGCGACCAGATCGGGAGTTACGACATCTATCAGGTGTATTATCTCAGCAGCGACGGTATTCTCGACGCCCATATCTACAGCAAGGGTCTGCAGTGCCAAGTGGACCATATCCACTACCCGAACTGGCGCATCGACTTTGATCTTGACGGCGGAGCGAATGACACCATTGAACACAAGAGCGGAACGGTATTCCAACCGAAAACGATAGAGTTCGATGCAAACGCCGCCACCGCGACGAATCATGGCTGGCGCGTCCGTGACACCGTTACGAACCTCTACGTAGACGTCTTGCCGGGATTCGCCGATTTTGCGATTCCCGATGCCCAAACAGCAGCAATCACGGACTACAGCCAGAATACTGTCTTTGGGCGCCACTATACTGGCCTCGATACGGCCTGGACCTATGGCCCCAATGTCCAAGTGCCCGGCAACGACGGAGAGAACCTTTTTAATACCGACCTCGTCCTGTGGTACGAGGGGTATCTGCCTCATTCAGCCTCTGAGGGGTCGGCGCTATGGCATTCGACTGGTATTCGACTGGTCTCAAGCTTGGCAGCTCCTCTTCCTGTCGACAATACAGCGCCGAGCGCCCCAACGACGCTGACAACAACACTGCTGACGAGCACCCAAGTCGACCTGAGTTGGGCAACGTCCACCGATAACATCGAGGTTACCGGGTATCGTGTCGAACGCTGCCAAGGGGCGGGGTGTAGTACTACTACGCCTACGCCCTTCGCACAGATTGCTACCCCGGCCACAACAACCTACTCGGATACGACGGTGCAAGTAGGTCTCATTTATCAATATCGAGTACGGGCCGCAGACGCCGCAGGGAATCTCAGTAGCTATTCGACCGCGATCAGCGTTACTGTTCCCGACACGATTCCGCCAACCGTTCCAAAGGAGCTGAAGGCTACGCCCATGACGAGTAACCGAGTCAATCTGAGCTGGACGGCATCTACTGATAACGTTGGGGTCACGTTCTATCGCATCGAGCGCTGCCAAGGTTCCGGGTGTACGACCTTTGCGCTGATTACCTCAGTCACAGCACCAGCAACAACGTACATAAATACTGGACTGCTCGTAAACACCACCTATCAGTATCGGATACGGGCCGTGGATGCCGCAGGGAATCCCAGTGGCTATTCAACTACGGTCAGCGCTACCGTTACCGATACCACCCTCCCTGCCAAACCAACGGGTCTGACGGCTACAGCGCCGACAAACAGTCAGATCAATCTGAGTTGGACGGCGTCCACCGATAACGTTGGTGTCTCCCGCTATCGTGTCGAGCGCTGCCAAGGTTCCGCGTGTGCGAACTTCGCACAGATGATTGCCTCCCCCACAGGAACCACGTACTCCGATACTGGGCGTTTACCGAACACGTGGTATCGGTATCGAGTACGGGCTCAGGATGCAGCAGGCAATCTCAGTCTCTACTCGTCGATCGTTAGCATTAAAACACCACAATAAGAAAGATGACGCTAGGAACTGAGAGCCTTCGTGTTCCCTAGAACACATTGAGGTCCAGAAGCCCCTCTGGGCCTCAGTTCTTGTCCTTTCAGGATGAGCGCTCCCCACGCCCTTCCACTTTGTTGACTCTGCCCTCACAAGTCAGGCAGCCTTCGCAAAACCCAATAATTTGGTCCAGAATTCGCTTTATGTTATGCTGCAGCAGTTAGCGTGACGGTAAAGGCTAAATCAGACCACAAAAGATTGGTACACGAGTCCTGTCACCCTGAGTGAAACGAAGGGTCTCTCAGAGAGATTCTTCACTCTGCTCAGAATGACAATAGTGAGAGGTCACGTTGGTAAGTGTACGAATGTCATGTGGTTCGATTTAGATACCAAGGCCATAGAATAGTGGAAAAGACTCTTCCCGGAGTTATCTCTGCCTTGGTCGTTTGACGAAAGACACACATAGTTTGTAATGAACCATATAGGGCTCCCTTTAGTACTTCATCTCATAAGATTTGAGGGATGATCTCTGAGTGGGATATACTCGTGGGCAAATTGTGAGTAAGGGGAGATTCCTCATGCCTGCCAAGAAGTATCATGTTGAGTTGACCGCAGAAGAGTGCTCGAGCCTGGAACAAATGAACGAAGCGGAAGCAGGCAATCTCTATACTATCGATACACACTTAGCGCACCTAACGAGAAAGAGACCGGCATGCAACTATCGACACTTCGACCATCCTGGAGCCGTATTACTGCCATCGCCCTTGGCCTTGTCGCCCTCACCTCAACCGCGCTGATCGTCCTGTCTTTTGAGGGAACAAACCTTCTGCACCTCCCCAAGAGTCACCCCACCGGGCATGTCCATGACCAT
>JAYVFX010000414.1:0-3150 GCA_043772795.1 Deltaproteobacteria bacterium | reverse complement strand
GACGCGATACCAATCTTCGAGTGAGGAAAGTCTGAGTTGTTCACCGAGCCAGTCCAAATACAGGTGGCGGTTTTCCGCCGACTTCCAGAAACCTGGTGGGACCGGACCGTAGAGCCACAAGCGCGGATCGGTCGGCGTGACCTGTCGGTCGTACCAACCACGGCGTCGTTTCTTGCGTGCGGGCATTGAGAGAAGATCTCTTGGTCAAGTAATATCCACACAATCTATAGTACTCTTTGTTATTGACAACTGCGTTTGATCCAACATCGCCTAAGCCCCCGTTCTGCTCGTATTGCCCCTGTCCCTCGCGTCGATCACCAACCGGGTACGCTTCGGTGGCGGGCCTGGCCAGTGGCGACACATCTGAGTGGTGTGAGAAACTCGTTGTGATCGCCACAGAGCAAAGCTACCGCTGGGTTCTCGCGCGGAGCTGAGTCTGACGAAGCGCGGCGCTTCCGCTCTGCCTCGGCGCGCATGCGCGGAGGCGCTCCTTGATGCGTAGCCACCTTGTTGTGGGGTGGAGGGCTATCTCCTCAATAGATGGCGAAGCCCTACCAATGGGATGATGCGCGGAGCGCCACCTTGCGGGGGGACGGAGCCTGCGCCGCGCGAGTCCGTAGGCGAGTGCGGCATGGCAGGCGACCTTATTGGGGGTGCGAAAGCCCCCCAGCCAGCTACCCTTCGTGATACCGCTGCGGCTGAGAACGTAGAGTCCACCCCTTTGGTGCGTTGTCTTTTGTGGGACGCTCAGATACACAATACGTAAATTACTAGTTCTGTCGATAGAGCCTGTATGAAGGAGATGGGTCATGACACTCTTAAAGATTCTGCGCTCCGGTCAGGTCACCCTTCCGGCTGAGCTGCGGAAGCAGTTCAACTTGGTAGAAGAGGATTACCTGCAAGCCGAAGTAACCAAAGAAGGGATATTACTCAAACCTGTGACCGTGGTGGCGCGACAAAAAGCAGGAAAAGCGCTCGTGCAATTGCTCAACCGGGTACACGCGCGGCAGCCAGACAGCACCTTATCTGACGAAGAACAAGAAGCGCTCATTGCCAAGGAGGTGAAAGCCTCTCGGAAAGAGAAGCAGCGTCGCCATGCATAAGGTGGTGTTCGATTCGACCACGTTGGTGAGTGCATTTCTGCGGAAGACTGGCCTCACAGGGGTATTGCTGAAGCGGGCAGCAGAGGGAGAGTGCGAACTCTATCTCGCCGACGCCATTATTGACGAGACTGAGCATGTGTTACTCAACCGTGAGCATCTACGACTGCACTTTCTCTATACGAACATTGATGTCGAGGAATACGTCACCTTACTCCGCACCTTCGCGCATATCGTGTCGAATCTTCCTGACATTACCGTGTGTCGTGATCCCAATGATGATTACATCCTTGCCACCGCCGTGGCTGCCGGGGCCTCGTATCTGGTGGCCAGAGATAAAGACCTCTTGAGTATGGTGAAGTACGAAGAAGTCGCGATCCTCACCCCAGAAGCATTTCTGCAGCTGCTTCGTACGCCATCAACCACCGCGTAAAGACGGATACTGGTTGTGCGGTTCAAGCACGACACAACAGGCCACTACGTACATGGCCCCCTTCCTTTCATACCACCCCGACCTGCTTCCTGAAGGGCGATAACGAATCGCGGATGTTGGGGCCACAGGAGCGAAGGAGTAACTCAAAGTGAGTATCGTCGTGGCACTGCGCTGTGAACGTGGAAGGTTGAGATGGCCTACCGCGATTCTGTGCACGACTACGGGTGAACAGAGGCAAGAAAGGGAAAGTGCAGCGCGCTCCGCTTGTCTTGCACAGCACAAGAGCGGGTCTCCTGCGTGTGTGGTTGGCGGGGGATGTGAACAGTACCGTCCCGTGGTCGCTCTGCACGAGCAGCGCGAGGGCGGAGCGCGACGGCGCCAAAGCTCGGCGTGAAGCGGCCCCGTGGACGTCTCTCGTTGTGAGGAGACGTCCAGGACGGACGAGCGGAGCCAGCGAGCGGCCTGTACGCGCTGAGCGACGCGCTCCATAACACGGCTGCCCAGAGGGCTGCCGTACCTTCGGGCGCTCGTGCGCGAAGCGCGAGAGGGACCGCTCAGGGTTTTAGGGACGAACGTCCCTAGGCGAAGGGGGTGCGCCGAAGACCGCAACGCGGACTGAGGCCAGGGGGAAGGCTTTCCCCCCTCTATTTCTTTGTATGAGCACCTGTTTAGTTTCGAGAGGACTAATTGTTAAAGATAAGAAGAGAGGGAATTGACTACTTTATGTGTCCATTCCTTTCCGAAAGAGTCTAACACTTTTGGCCCACTTAAGAGATTTTTCGAGATGATTTCTTTTTCAACCTGGGAAATGACAGCTAAGACACCACTCGTCGCTGACTGTGCCTTCTCCGGCGTGACAGTGAGATGGGTTCCTCTCAATTCTTTCGGTCCGCCGCCAATAGCGTCCAAATGTTCTTGATTGATTTGCCCGCCGCGATGAACCATTAAGTTACGTTCGGCAAAGAGTTCCTTAAGTCCTTTATGTAAGTGTTTCTGAGGAATTAGTTCTATCCCTAACTTTTTATACGCTTCCTCAGCTTTCCCAACATCTTGAAAATTCAGTTCACGGTGGTGACGGCGAACAATCGCTTCCTCTAGACTCTCGTATTTTCCTCCTTCAACGTCTTTTCGTGCTTTCCCATCTTTATCGAAGTGGGTAACAAACTCAGAGTGATAGTGCAAAATAATCTTAAAGGTGTCCGTAAGATATGTTTCTAGATAAAAGGCAGCGTTCGTAATTGTTTGTCGGTCTATGGCGTGCCTGTAAGTAATCACAATTGGTTGATTACCAATTGTCTGAGGGAAGGTTGCTTTTAGCTTTTCTTCTACAAGCTTTGATCCGTTTCCACGGTGGGCCAAGGATTCCTTAAACTTTTTCTTGTTAAAGCGGGGGCCTAAGGTTTTTTCGAGCATGGGGGTAACGGTTTGATCAATTTGCGCAGCAGCAAGTCGGGGTAGATGCTCCGAGACAATCTGTGCTGTTGCCTCAAACATCCCAGGAAGAAGCTGGCGGAGGATGGTTAGCTCACTGTAATTGACCAAAAAGGCAATCAGTGAAGGATTTGCACTGTCTAAAATAGTTTTTTCTAGTAAATGCTTGTTACTGTCGTTCTCGCT
>JAYVFX010000413.1:0-10732 GCA_043772795.1 Deltaproteobacteria bacterium | reverse complement strand
CACAGAAGATTCGTACACTCCCGTAGCTTCCTGTGATTTCACCCCCGACGATCAATCGCCGGGCTACACCACGACGCCCCTTCCCAGGGGCTGAAAGCCGGCTTGAGCCAGCGTCAGTCGGTTGGACCACTCGGATGACCCGTACTCACGACTGGACACCCGCATGCCATGATACACTCCTGGGAATAGGAAGCGTTGTTACTTTGGTTTCTCCAGGCTCGAGAGTTTAGCGATCAGCGTTCTTAAGGCCGCATCACACGCCGTAGCATCAGGATTCCCCGAACGGAGTTGGGCCAGCACGCGATCAATCGACTTGTCCACTGCCGTCCAGTCTTCTGGACTCATTGGTTGCATCCGCTCTTCGGCGTCGTCCCACGCGGTTTCAAGATCTTTGATGCGCACCTTCGCCCCTTTCAGGTCGCCGCGTTGCACGAGCGCAAGACTGTCCGCCGCGATTTTTGCAAACGGCGCAAGATCGCCAAGAGGACTGCCTCTCAACTGATCAGCATGAACAACTTGTGCGACTGCCACGGGCTTCAGGCTCGGGATCGCGACCCATCCGCCGACGCCCACCACGGCGAGCATACCCATCGGCACCAGGAAGCGAGGCGTCGCCAGAGATGGCTCGGTGGCTGCTCTGAAAGCTCCCGGGCTCGTCTCCCAGGAGCGGATCGACAGCCACATCACACTCGATATGAAAATCGACGAATAGGCACCGGCAATGAGGCCGAGCAAGATCGCCAGGGAAAACATTTGCAGTGGCTCACAAGCAAAGAGATAGAGGCTCGCCGAGGCCAACACCACCGTCAGCACCGTATAGATGGACCGCCCCAGCGTTTGGCGAATGCTCTCATTGACGAGCGCGCGAAGCGAATCACTGCCGATGTCAGAAACTCGGTTCAGATTCTCTCGTATGCGACCGAAGATCACAATTTTATCATTGAGGGAGTACCCCATGATGGTCAACAACGCCGCGATATACGTGACGTCAATCTCAAGTTTGAACAGAGAGAAAATGGCCGAGACGAGCAGGATATCGAGAAAGATCGGTGCCACCGTCGCGAGCGCGATCGACCAGGAAAAGCGAAAGCCAATGTACAGCGTAATGCTCGCAAACGCAGCGATCACCGCATACAGTGCCCGCGTGGCGAAGTCACGCGCGACCCCAGGGTCAGCGGTGTTCTCCTCGTATTCCACCGTGTGGTAGGTCGCCTGGAATGCGGCAATGATCTGCTTGAGTTCCGCAGGCTTTACGATCCCGTCAAACCGGGCGGCGATGTGCTCATTATTCTTGCCACCAATGGCCACTGTTGCCGGGACCGTCCCGGCCTCTGACATGATGCGCGTCGCCGTATCTTGGTCGATCGCCCGATCGAGATCGATATCAAGCGCCGTTCCCGCCGTGAAGTCGATATCCAAATTTAATCCATGCGCTCTGTAGTAGAGAGTTCCCGCCACAATGAGCAGGGCCGACATCACGATGGCAGTCTTGCCAAACCCGACAAAATCAAAAACGCGCCCTTGCTTTTCGCTCTGGCTCGACTGACCGCTGATCAGCAGAGCCGGGGACAGCAGATGGGATTGTACGAGCCACAAACAGAGCAGGCGCACGAGGAAGAAATTTGTCCCGACCCCGATGATGATGCTCGCGAGCATCGTTAAAGAAAAGCCTTGAATAGGGCCAATACCGGCGACGAACAACGCGCCCATGGCGAGCGCCGTGGCGAGATTGGCATCGCGTATCGTTGGAAATGATTCCTGGAAACCCAGCCGCACCGCATCCACTAACGTGTGACCGCGAGACAACTCCTCCCGGACGCGTTCAAAGCAAATGATGCTGGCGTCAGCGGCCATCCCAATACCAAGCACAAACGCGACCACGGCCGACAACGAAAGCGTCGCGTGAAAAGCGGTGAAGACAATGACCAGAAGCCACAAATAGACGAGCGTGCTGAACGCGGCCATCACTCCGATGCCACGATATAAAATCAGCAGCAGCAGCACGATACAGGCAACGCCAATGGCACCCGCTGTGATCGTCTCCTTCAGTGCGGTTTTACCGAGCACGCTGCCGACCGTTTGGGTATATTTCTCAGTCAATATAGTCGGTAAGCCTGTGACATTGCCAAGCAGCGAGCGAGACTCTTCCGCCGAGGTGAGTCCAGCCAATTTTACGCGAATATGGTTTTCACCCTCGATATGAATGTCGGGCTCAGCCATGCCGATGCTGTCGGCCCGCTGACGAAGGATATGCGCGGTTGTGAGCAGATCTTCCGCCGACACCTGCGCCTTCCCTTCGGCTGGGGAAACTGCGTAGTAGATCTCGTACCCGCCGCGGAATTCTAAGCCGAAGCGGACTTGGGAAGCCAAGCGCCGGGTGGACAAACCCATCAGGCACGAGAGCACGCCAATGACTAACGTGAGATACAAGCGTGACTGTGAGGTAGACATAACAAGTGCCCTTTCTTTCTTAACTGCGTTACCAAGGCTCCAGGGGTATGAGCCATCTCAGATGCACGATTGGACTGCTTAGTAGTCAGTCAACTTAGATTTGATGGGTTGCTTGTAGCAGCGTCATTCCCGCGAAAGCGGGAACCCAGGCGGTTTAACGCACGGCTTCTGCTTGAGATTCCTGGATGCCCGCCTGCGCGGGCATGACGAACCAGAACCCTTCAAAATTAACCTAACTGAGTACTAATCAGACTCGCGCCTCCTGGAGCGCATGCCCGTCTCTGGTACTAGTGTACCTCACAAACACTACGAGCAAAATTGCGAGCATCAGAGATGACCCAACCGTGCCAAACCCGAGCCCACCTTTGTCGCTCGGTTTGGTCAGCAAGTCGCCGAAGGTCGCGCCAAATGGACGTGTCAGCACAAAGGCGATCCAAAACAGCATGACCTGATTCAGTCGGGTGATGTAGGAAGCAAGAGCGACGAGTGCAATGAGTCCGCCAATGAGGACAGCACCGCCAAGAAATCCTAATCCGGAGTCGTCCGCTAAGAAGTCGCCCAAAGCCGTGCCCAAGGTGTTGGAAAACAAAATTGCCACCCAATAGAACAGCTCCGCTTTGGTTGTGTGGATGTTGCTCACGGAGAGGGTCTTTTCGCTGAAACGCCAAGCGGCCAAAACTACCAACAAGCACGTGACCAAGATCAAGGAGCCCTTCGCGTACCCTAATCCAAGCGTGCGATCCATATAGTCGGACATGGTCGTACCAGCCGTGCTGGTGGTCAGAATGACCGACCAATACCGCACCGGATCAAACCTGTCAGAAAGAAGCTGCAGAACCAGCGTTCCCAAGAACAGACTGAGTAAGATAACGGAGCTGACGGCGTAGCCCACGTTCAGCGTCATCGATACGAGATCGCCTGCAGTCTCACCTAACGTGGTGGCACACACCTTCATGATCCAAAAGGACAGCGTCACTTGGGCGACTTTATTCATGGGCTCTCATCTCCAAGGTCGTATCTTCTGTAGTCATTCCTCTGCCCTCTGTGTCTTTCAGCCTGCTAATCGGTGCGACGGTATATCCCGCAGTTGGCAGAGAGACGGTTCGTCTCCGGTGGGCGGTATTCCGCTTGCCCCTGCTTCAGATTTCGACGTATCAAGCAGGAGTGGGAGAACGGTAAAGGTTGCTAGTAACACGGTGCTGATCGCTACAGCCAGCAGCAGCCCCATACTAAAGACGCCATAGTGTCTGGCTATCAGGAGGCTGCCAAAGCCGGCGATAGAGTCGAGGGAGTACAGCGCTATAGCTTGTCCCGTACTCTCGCCGATCAGCATCCATCCTGGACGTGCGTCTTCACGAGCGCGACGAATGAGGTTGATCCCACCGTCAACGCCGACGCCCATGATGAGCGGCACCGCAACCAGGTTGGCGAGATTAAACTGGAGATGACACAACCACATCAGTCCGGCGGTCCACAGCAGGCCACACGCCACTGGGAGCAACGCCCGCAGCGTATCGCTTACTCGCCGCAGCGCGAGGAAAGTGACCAGGGGAATTGCGAGCGCCGCGTACAATGCTCCTTTGGCATACCCGCGCTTGATGGCGTGAATCGATTCATAGCCGATCACCGGGTTGCCGGTAACATCAGGATCTACATGCCGCAATTGACCGATAAACTCCCGCAGCGGTGCACCGTCCCAAATGTTGTGACGTGGATAAATCTGCAAGAGAAAAAGAGAGCCCTCGGCACTCACAAAACGTGAACGTAACTGTGCTGGGACATCGGCCAGGGTGATTGGGCCAGGAGGGTTGAGGTTACCTTGTAGCAATGTCCATTTATCGGCAAAGTCCTGGAAGAGGGGTTGCTGCACACGTGCCAGCGCAACTGTTGCCTGTGGCGCAGGAAGCGTTGTCAAATGGGTTAGTATCTGCGAGATCAGCGCCCGCACTGCGGCCAACTCCTGTTCAGAAGGCTTCTTGTGTGTATCCCACGCGTCATTCTCTCCGCGCAACTTAAATTTAATCCCTTCCAGGGTGTGCGTGAGGTCAGCAATATCAACAGGAAGGGGAGAGGCTAACGTTTTCGGCAGCCCTGCAAAGAACGGGGCGAGTGCACGGACTAAACTGAGGCGTTCCTCTTGATGCTCGGGCACAAGCGAGGCAATCGTCTCTACTTTTTCCACACTGGGCAGGGCAGCAAAGCGCGCCGCTTTGTGTTCCGCTTCGGCAAGAGAGGGAGCAGTCGCAAGTGCATACCAGGACGAGCGTCCAGCATTGTTGATGAGGCGCAACTCCCAGATCACGGATTCCGTGCCGTGTGCTTGCAAATGGAGTAAATTGTAGTCAAAGGTTAATGTCGGGATAGCGAACAGACAGAGCAGGCTAATCCCACACGCAGTGAGTAACACCGGTCGGCGCCAGCGCTGAATGGTACGCCCCCAGACCGCAAAACCTCGGGCAATAACAGTCTCACGCCGGACTGATCTTCGCCACGGCCGTGCACGTTCGGTGAGCGTGAGCAAGGCGGGCAGTACGGTGAGCGCGGCCAGAAGCAAAAGGAGGACACCGGTACCAGCGATGAAGCCTAACTCCTGCACGCCACGAAAATCGGCCAAGGTCATGACATAGAATGCGGCAGCGGTCGTGCTCGCACCGGCCCCGAGACTTGGCGCGGTGCTCACAAAAGTCGTCTGCAAAGCGGCAATACATGGTTTCCCGAGATCACGCTCTTCCTCGTAGCGCGTGGTGAAATAGACACCGTAAGCGTCACACAAGCCGATCAGAATCGGCGCGACATACACCGACAGGATCGTAACATGGCCGACAATGAGAGTGAGTGCACCGGCAGTCCAGGCTAACCCAATGGTCACAGATAGTGCAATAAACAACGGACGGCGGACGCTGCGAAAGAACAACATGTACAAAAGCGTCACACCGACGAGAGCCAAGACGGTGGCTGTCCCTGTATCAGCCTCGGCGGCGAGCATCTCGTCGCTCCCTAGTGCTGAGTCTCCTGTTACTCCGGCCTGAACCTGGGGAAAGGAGGTCTTCACTGCCGCGATGTGGTCGCGAGTGGCCGCAATGACCTCCTGGTTATCGGTAAAGTCATCGTCATGTTTGCGTAGTTGGACCAGCAGGTAGACGAAACGCTTATCATCAGACACCAGAAAACCGTCATTGGTCAGTTCGTCATTGCCGAACAACTCTGCCCAGGGCGAGCGGTAGGGGAACTGCGCCGGCACAAGTGCGGTATTGATCTGCATGAACAGACTCTTCAGAAACGCCAGGCTAAGCGGTTGTTGCTCCGGAGTTCTCACCGACTCCTCTAATCCGAAGAGACCACTCGTGAGGTGTGAGGCCATAGCGGTACTGATTTTCCGGTTGATGGCGGCCAACAGCAAATTGAGGCCCGGCGTCGTTGTTACTGCCTGCATCACCTCCTGTGCGTCCGCCAGGTTTGCCTGGAGCGTACGCAAATCGGCTGGCGACAAGAGCAGGAGTTTCTTCCCATCCAACGCGGAGGTTTCAAGCCGATACATAGCCTCCGACACGTGTTCAGTGTCGGCTTGGAGTTCGGTTCCCAAACGACGGATAAATGCCTTTGTGGTTTCGAGATCCGGGCTTTCGGCCACGACTACTACTTGGTCAAGTCCGTGGAAGGCTTTGGCGTAAGCGTCATCAAGTTGGAGGTACCGTTTGTTGGACGAGATGAGGTCATTGCGACCCGTCAGAAACTCCATGTGACGTGCGGAATACCACACTGCAAGGACACTGATGGCCAGGCCAAGTGCCACAACCAACGGAGCCGCATTCGTCACTCCCTGTATCCAGGAACACAAGAATACTCGACTCCAGGTCCGCTCCTCCCTCTCTTTACCCACGTCCATCGTCTCGTCGCGTCCTTTCTTCCAGGATAAGGATTAAGTCTCCGGTTTACGGCACACACGCCGCGCTGCCCGCGTCATGAAAAGTGCTGTCTGCAACAGGGACGAACTCCCAGTCATAGCTCGTGGCATGTAGCGTCAGTTTGAGGATACCCCAGGTCGTAGCATCTCGTGCTTCGCTGTTCGCACGAATGGTTTCAAAACCGCGCAAGTGCGCACCACCAGTCCCGACGACAAACTCACGGATGCCATGTTGTGGGTCGGCTTTACCTTCAGAATCTTGGGGGGCGAAGCGCTCGTAGTCATGATCGTGGCCGTTGACCACCACATCCACACCAAATTCGTAGAGCAACGGCCAGAGTGGCTGCATGCGATGCCCATTGCCGTGCGAACCGGAGCTGAACACTGGGTGATGCCAGTAGGCGAGCGTACAACGTGTGCGGTGTGCCGCAAGATCTTCGCGCAGCCAACATTCTTGCGCGGACCAAGCGTCAACAGTGAGGTTGCTGTTCAGGGCAACAATATGCCACGCCCCCAGATCATAGCTATAATACCCTTTCCCTGGCGTGCCCGCCTTGGCACCAAAGTACGCGTAATATGGGGCGCCCTGGTCAGTATCGTAATCGTGGTTGCCAAGCGTGGGACGTGTCCGGCCTTTGTGGCGGCCCCACGTTAAGTTATAACAGTAGCGAAATTCACTGGTCCGGCCTTTGCGATACGCGTGGTCCCCCACCGTGAATACGGTCCCGTCGATGTCATCAAGCAAGGCTGCAGTTGCCCGAGCGCCGCCGAACCAGTTGGTTAGCCCGAACCAGCATTCGGCAATGTCGCCAGCGCCAACCAGCACGGGGTCGCTCTCCGCATGCGCCAGCCCTGGCAGTATCATAAGCAGGATTCCCACCAGCGAGCCGTGCAATGTTCGGACCATAGAATGCCGTGCGTTTCTCATCCTTCCGTTTCCTTCACCTTCTCTTACCCCACAGTAAGGCGCTATAGACAACACTCATAGTGAGCAACCATTGACACAACAGAAACATGATCTCGCCTCGTCGTGCAGCAAAACCAAACTGTGCCCAGCGCTCCCAGATAAATAAAGCGACGACGAGCGACCCCCACGAGCGTAGGATGCGCGCTTCTTTCCGCACTGCCCGCTGCCAGTCGAACGTGCTACCGCCCAGTGACTGACGGAACCTGCTGAAGCTTGGAACGAAACGAGGTACGGTCCGGCAATAGTCGTCATAGTCCTGACCGAAGTGTTGGGAGAGAAATTCCTCCTCCGCGAGGACTATTGCCCAATACGCCCCCACACATGCAGGCAACGCGAGCACATACCACCAATAACTGTTAGCGATGAGCACCAAACCGCAGCAGATCAGCAGATTGCCACAGTACAAGGGATTGCGCGTAGCAGCGAACACCCCGGTCCGAATGAGTGATTCAGCGGCAATCTGTTTGTGATGGCCACGGCGGCGGATATTGTGGACACTCGCGACCGCCAGCAGCCGACAGCCCTGTCCCAATAAAGCGACGACCAGCCCAAGCCCATCCATCCAGTGATCTAATCGTTCGCTCCCCAAGGGGAAGGCCGGCGTTGTGGTCGCGATGAGTAGCATAAAGAGGATCGGGAACAGATAGTCACGATAGCCGAAGAGCAACTGACCAATGTAGACAGTGGAAGAACGAAGTTTCTCCAACGACACCATTGCCTATACTAAAGCGAGCAAAAGAAATGCCAGAAAGTTCTCTGCGGAACTCTACGTTACCGCAGTAGCGCCGCAAAAATGCGTATCGGTCTGCATAAAATGTTGACGAATTTTGCAGAGTGAACAGCATCGTGTCGTCAGTGCTGACGACGCACTCGCTTCTCGTTGGCCTTCTCTGCCGCCTCTTGTTTCGCGCTTTCATGCGCATGGGAAAGGACCCTGCCAGTGCCAGCATCGACGAGCACCTCCTCAATGCCGTTTCGACCGGAGACCCGAAGGTCAAACGAGTACACGAGGCAGCCGTGTTCGATTTCAAGCTCTCCCTCTGTCACAGTTGCGGCTGCTGATGTCTTGAGGCTTTTCATTGCGGTTCGCTCCGCGTCGGTTTGGCTAACGGTAGCTAGTCCTGGAAGGTCTGCGTGAGCTGTGCCCTTTTTCGGGTGTATACTGCACCGCAACACTTCAGGCTTCGCTAAAGCGGATTCCCACGACAACAAGGTCAATACAATACTGAGAATGATTGTTGCTAGCTGCATACGACTACTCCTTCGTTACATCAAAAGTGAAACTCGCTGTTCCCTTCGGTTGAAATATACTAACCAATAGTGTGTGATCGTAAACTCAACGGTTAGTGAAACAAATAGGTAAGACCGGGACGAATCAGGACTGCGTTGCTGTTGTCGTAGGTCACGCCCAGGGAAACAACAAGGTTCGGTTGTAAGTAGTAGCGCGCGCCGAGCATCCCGCTCACTTCTCCGCCAGTTGCTTCTGGTACGAGATTATTTTCACCGCCTGTTTCCTGTGCTCTCAGGAGGGCTGCGGTTCCGGTACCTTCTGGTCCCTCGATGCGCGGCGAGGAGGACGTATTCCCAATGACCTCACCGACCAAGTCAATCTTCTCGTTGAGGTGATACACCGCTGCCGCGGCATAGGTGACGATGTTCTTTAGTTTCACGCCCGACGGATTACCCAAGACGAAGTAGCCAATATTAAGATGGGTATCCAACTTGCCGAACTGTTTACTGGCAACGAGGGTCGGACCGAAATCGACTTCCCCGGTGCCGATGGCTTTATTGTGCGTCGTGGGGATTTTGACTTCACCGGCAATCGCCAGCGCGGGGATCATTGGCGTCTCATCGAAAAACCGATAGATCAACGTGATCTCCGTATCACCAAAACCGTGCACCCTCTCCCCTCCTTTTGGACGAATCAGGCTAAACACGACGGGCTCTACCACCAGCTCTAAGTCGTTGCGCAGGCCGTACGTGAAGGCCAACGGGAACAGATACTCCTGCCCTTGCGACGAGGTCTGGAACTCGAAGGTTGTTTCGACACGCAACGTTCCTGCCTCCAGCAAGCGTGCGGTTTCCGTCTCCAGCGGTTGGGCCGCCTGTACTTGCGGAGCTGGAATCATGAGGAACCAAAAACCGAGGACTATGAGAAAATAGCACACAACCCCTCCCCTTAGTGAAGCGACGTAGCGGGCCGTGTGGGTGCATGAGCGGAGTCAAGACATCGGTCACACCGCAAGCACTCCGGTCCACTCCAGTCGCGCTGACTCCCGAACTCAGAGTCAAATTAAAAACATTCTGTTAGTTTTCCACTCCTTCGCTTTCATCAAAAGTCCTCGGGCGTTTATAGCAAGCCCTTTCCTCCTTTCGTGATGGAGCCGGGCGTTTGCTGACGACAGGTGTTTTGAACACAGAGGAGCAAGGGTGGTGCCAGGAAAAGCCCGTGAGAACTCGACGTTACGAGCCAAAAGGCTGCAAAAAAGCGGAGCACTCAGCAACGAAGGTGAACGAATCTTGCGGGGTGAGGATATAGGTTACGGCCGTTTTTCAGCAGAAAGCGGAAGGTAGAGCAGCACGTGGACGTGACTATTGACCGCAGTGGTGTTGACGTAGCCGATGGCGCCCGGTGTTGTCGCGACGAACTCCACCACGGCCTCTTCAGAGGCGAGGACATAGGGCGGCGAGATGCCGTGAAAATACTGCGCACTCCAGTAGGCATCCATCTCTTCGGGCAGCTCACTGAGTACGGTACGAGAGAAAGTGCGGCGCAGGGCGTGGGTGACTGGTAGATTCAGAGGAACAATTGGTGTTCCGTTTGCCCAGAAGAGTATCTTACGGCGATAAATACGCGCTAAATCCTCGGTACTGAGCGCATCTTTGCTGGAGGTCGTTTCTGACACGATGATCGCCATCTTTTCCTCTGCATGGAGTGGCTCTGACAGGATGAGCCAGAGCAAGGGGAGACTAAGCAGAAGAAAACGCACGCGCAGGTCATCCCCTCAATGAAATTAAAACAGCAGCGAGACTGAAACGGCGAATCCCTCTGGAACCCTGGCAACGTTGTCGTAGGCAAAGCTGTATTCAGCCCTCACAACCAGTGGTGGCAGCGGACGAAACGCCAGAGCCGGGATCCACAGATGCACGCCAGGGGACGGTCCTCGGGGAGCGAAAAATTCGTAGCGGGCAAGCGCAAAGAGTCGTGCGCTCAAGGGGATCGCTCCTTGCACAAACAGACCCCATTCATCTCTGCCAGGTCCCCGGGTTCCTACCCGGTAGAGAAACTCGCCGGTCACCTCCATTCGTTGGTGTGCCCACAGGAAGTCCAGACCAAAGAGATTTTGCTGTTCGGTCTGCTCCTGCTCGCGTTCAAAATGAGCGTAGGAAAACCCAATTTCGGTGGGCCC
>JAYVFX010000412.1:0-3238 GCA_043772795.1 Deltaproteobacteria bacterium | reverse complement strand
CCCTGGGATGTAGCAAACTCCAGATGATTTGTATCTTCCTGCCTTACCATCCCTTGCTCCAGCGCCGAGGTCACATTGACACCCCGAATGCGTAAAGCGTGTATCAAGTCACCATCCATTGCATCTTCATCGAAATAGAAGCGAATCTTCATCAGGCTGTTTGTTCTTCTCTTAAATGCTCCTGCTCAATATGGTCCGCTTCTGCTTCATCTGCGGCGATTTCCTTCTCTACTTCATTACGGTTCGCGTGGTAATACGCTAGCGTAGCGTGAACCTGCGCTTCAGTGAGGTGGCCGTAGCGACGCGCAATCTCCTCTGGGCTATGCCCCAACTTATACCATATGGCAATGCGATGAACAGTAATGCCTGTGCCGGCGATACAAGGTCTGCCATGTCGGATTTCGTGAGACCTGATAATCAGAGAGCCTATATCTGTACTCATGATTCTCGCTCCGCTTATCTGAAGAATCTCTTACCGTGGCATTATACACGAAGAGCTATAGCGCGTCTGCGACATGAGCTATAGGTCTCCTAAATCATTTGTGGATATGAGCGCTGTTCATGCTTCGACAGGCTCAGCACGAACGGGGGGAGTGTCATCGCTCCGTCCCGTTCACCCTGAGCTTGTCGAAGGGTGGTCTATGCCTCTTCTGTCTCCATTTCAAATAGGATGCCTATATGAGCAAAGGGGCAAGAGCACAGAACCAGAGCAGCAGTGCAGCGAGCTTTTCGGCGCTGATACTACGCATGGCAACGTACCGCTGTCCGCCCTGTTGATGGCGGCTACGGTATTTCTTGCCAAGGTTTTCGACTTTGATGATGTAGTCGGGCATGGAGCTAAGGGCAAAGGGCTAAGCGCTAGGAGCTAAGGGCTAAGCGCTAGGAGCTAAGGGCTAAGCGCCAGGAGTTAGGAGCTAGGAGCAAAGAGCTAAGGGCATGGGGCTAAGAGCTAAGAGTAAGGAGTTAGGAGTTAGGAGTTAGGAGTAAAAAGCAGGGAGCTCGGAGCCGCTGAGGTCTGTGAGTCCATTACGCAATAAGCGCTAACACCTCTTCCGCAACAATTGGTCTGTGCGATTGGACGGTTGCCTCTGTGCCAATATGAATATGATGTGGATGCGTAGAAACCTCAGGATGATGGGGAACATTATCCCAACGTTTCAATAAACGGCCATCTGCATCTTGCCAGTGGAAGCTATACTTTGTCACGAGTACTTGCCCAGCTACAGTTTGAAACCTTTCAAACATTTCTAACAGGCCATTATCCTTCAGTATCAGACGGTAACGCAAAAGCCCTATGTCGCCTTGCGCCTCTTCCCGAAGGATCGTCCATTTCAATACGTAGAGATGAGCGACGATCAGCGCCTTGATGTGAGCCAAATATTCAGCAGCATCCTTCACACCACGGACTCCAAGCGGCGGATCTTCTGTAACAAGTCCTCTCGAAGTTCGATCAAACCAGCCCACTCACATAGATCCATTGCGTCTCCCAACTCGCCAGCAGTGAACTGCTGATAGAACGTGCTGGAATCCATACTGTACTGCCGTTCGAAATTTCGTAAATCTCGTTCGTACCGCTCTAGTCGCTGCCGATGTTGGCCCAAAGTAAGGTCCAGTAGCTTTCCCAAAATCAAATCAAGTTCGGTATCACTAGCACACACATCCCTGAGCGCGTCGAACTTTTGTAGGGTGCTCATGGAAGGCATCGTACAACTACGGAAAGCACGTGGTCAATAAGACAACAACAAGGAAACAGGGAGCTCGGAGCTCAGAGCATGAGGCAAAGGGCCAAGGGCTTGGGGCTAAGGGCACGGAACCAAGCGGTAAGGGCAAAGCGCTAGGAGCAAAGCGCTAAGGGCTAAGAGCTAAGAGTAAGGAGTTAGGAGTTAGGAGTTAGAAGTTAGGAGTTAGAAGTCAGGAGTTAGGAGTTAGGTGCCAAGAGCTAAGGGCAAAGGGCTAAGAGCCAAGGGTTACGGGTTAAGAGTACGACTAAAAGTAGTGATCTTGCGACTGAGGATATCACAGTCGGTTAATAGTTCATCGATTTTCGCTGCTTCACACAAGCCTAATTTCGCAAACACTAAGAGCATGGACGCATCTTCAAAGAGGGATCTCCGGGCAATGTTGAGAAACTGCGCAAACTCTTTGGCGTGCCGGCTACCAGAACCTTCAGCAATATTGTTCGACAACGATAAGTCCGCCCCCCGTAGCTGTTCTGCATAACGATAGAATCGTCGCTGATCAAGTTCTTCTGCCATCCGATGAAACTTCACGGCCAAGTCCGCAGCCAACTGCCAGATCTCCAAATCCTCAAACCGCCAGTGTGGTCTCTGCGACACCTTTCTTCCTGCCCTTCGCTCTTAGCTCCTAGCTCTTTGCGCCCTTTCCGCTTGGCTCTTTGCCCCGTGCTCCCTGCTCCTTGTCCCCTCTGTTTTTCAATCGATGATCCCCTTCGTTCGTAGAATAGCTTCGTATCCTTGCCGAGGGAGCTTTCCAGCTAAAAAGCTCTCGAACTCATCACGATCAAGGTGCAATTGTTTGCCAATCAAGCCGAGAATTGGTTGGCGCACTTCGCTCACCCCATGAGATATTTTCGTACGAACAATGATCTTTCCCTTGTTTTTGTAGAAATAGAAAATATGATCGCGCCCCTTTTCTTCCTCAAAGCCTGTATTAAGCAATAGCCCTTTTAGCCGTTGAGTTTTGACAGCGCGAATTTTCACTCAAGGATTCCCTGAAGCATCTGAAACTTGCTTTTCAACTCCCTTGAGAGTTCTTTCTTGTGTCGGAGAAAAAACTGGTACTCGTCCAGCATAGAGGTGCGAAGATTTGCCTTGGCTGTACGTATAGTCAGACCTTCGGCAAAAATGTCGCGCTCGTGTGCAAGATAGGCGATGACGGAGTCTTCATAGATTTCCACCAGCACTCGGACTTTCTTCTTTTTCAGGACAATATGATCGACGAGTGGAAGTGGGAATTTTGTCTCAGCGGGAAGCATTTCCGCCAACTTGCGCTCTAGTGTCTCTTCCACCGCTTTGCGAATCGTTAGCAAAGTGTTCATTGCGAAATCCTAGCGCTCAGTAAACTTGCTAGTCAATCGCCGAGATAGGTGTCCTGAGCCGATTGAGTTCGTTGCATCTGAGCAAACAGCCAAGGGCAGGAGGCAAAGAGCCGGGAGCATCGAGCGCGGAGCCACAGATAGCAGGGAGCTCGGAGCAAAGAGCAAAGAGTCAGGAGTTAG
>JAYVFX010000411.1:0-7155 GCA_043772795.1 Deltaproteobacteria bacterium | reverse complement strand
GTGCGGGTATAGAAGCCAAGGCCGACGAAGACGAGAAGCACGAGTGCCCCGAGTCCACCGACAAGCCAGAAGAGGAAGCGTTTCATACTAGAAAAACTGTCCAATACTAAAATGTACTTGCCACGGTTGATCGCCGCGCGGTGGATCAAGGGGAAAGCCAAGGTCTAAGCGTAGCGGCCCTACTGCGGTCGTATAAGAAACACCAAAGCCCAGGGCAAAGCGCAGATCGTCAATCGGCACATCAAACGAACGCTTCGACACTTGACCAAAGTCGAGAAACAGCGCCCCGCCTATCTTCTCGAATAAGGGTCGTCGGAGTTCCAGTGAGCCTTCGAGCAGGCTGCGGCCACCGATGGGATCATCAGCAGTGGACAGCGGACCCAAGCGATGACGGCCATAGCCGCGCACGCTCGCAGCGCCACCAGCAAAGAATCGCTCGAAGAGTGGCACTTCCTTTCCGCCCGCAAATGGATCGGCGAATCCGAGTCGCAGCCGGGCTGCAAGTATAGTCTGTTTCATCACCAAACGATAGCGTTTCAACTCACCTTGTAATTTGTAGAAATCGAAGTCACCGCCTAGAACACCGCCGACCTGCTCAGCCGAAATGGACATCAAGCCACCCCTGGTCGGATTAAGGAGGTCATCAGTGGTGTTCCACAGCAGTCCGAACGCAACGCCTGAAAGGGCTCCTTTACGCCTGAAATCCCGTAATTGTTGAATGGTGGCTAGATTGATATTGCTGAGTTGATCGTACTCTGCGCGATAGGCGAGAAATCCCGACAGTGTGTCGGTAAATTCACGATCGATACGCGGCTGTAGTTGAGTGGAATTCAAGAGATAGCCTGGTTCGTCAATTTGCTGCGGACGCACAGTGAGAGAAAAGCGGTTTTTGGAACCGAACACGTACGGTTGGACAAAACTCACATCGATAAGGCGCGTCAAAGAAGACGCTTCAACCTGCACCGCGAATCGTCGGCCTCCTCCAAACCAGTTGTTATGTCGCCAGCGCACTTGCCCGCGGAATTCGTCTTCAGTCCCGTAACCGATGCCGAGTTTCCACTCGCGCACAGGCTTTTCTTCTAGCTGTACGCGCATCGGTACCACTTGCGGATCAGCGGACGCTGATTCCGGTTCCTGCAGAAAGCGAATCGAACTAAAAAGGTCGAGCTGCTGTAGATTCTTCCGTGACTTTTCAATCGCCTGCGCAGAAAACGGCGTGCCTGGCTGATAGGCGAATTCTCTGGTTACGAGAGACGGCGCGACTTTCTGTAGACCCTCTATCACGGTGGAGCCAAAGACGGTTACGGCGCCCGCGGTTACTGTGTAGTGCACTCGTGCTGCATGCTCATCAAGTATGACATCTGCACTCCGACTCACCGCGACCCATCCGTGGTGCTGTTGCAAAAAAAACTCTTTGATTTTTGCTTCCGCCTGTTGGTAGCGTTCTTCGCTAAAAATGTCGCCCTCGTGTAGCGCCAGGGAAGGTCGAAGCGCCTGTACCCCCGGTTCCAAGTCCGGTTGGTCGGTAAGCTGAACTGTGAGTTGTGTGACAATGACTGGCGTTTCCTCACTCACTATGATGCGCGGAATGACGGTTTGACCATCAGTCTCTAGATCGTAGGTAACGTGTGCCTCATAGTATCCCTGAGCCTGATAGAAACGCTGAAGACGTTGTACGTCCTTAGTAAACGTTACCGGATCGAATTCGGGTAATGAGCGCCAGAGCGTGTACCAGGGACGGGTTTTGGTCACCATTTCAGCGCGAAGTTGGCTGGTGGAGAAATGTTCGTTGCCGGTGATGATGAGAGTACGAACATGCCACGTCACAAGCGGATCGAGATCATCAACCGTGAGGGCAAGTGCCAGGAAGGAGCGCAGTAAAGTCACGATGACAACAAGGCAACAGCATCGCTTTATCATGGTAGTTGGTTGCCAGTAGTACGACGCCAAGACAGAAGAATCGGAGAAACACGAAAAAGGAGAATGCAGGATACTGTGACGATAGCGGAAAATCCCAGAGGAGATAGCGGTCTGCTTCTGTCATCGCGGGTCGCTCATCACACGCGAAGCTAAGCGCAGCAGCAGAAACAAGACACTCTGTCATTCCCGCGGTGGCGGGAATCCTGGGACACGGGTTGGGCATTTTGTTTCTGAGCCGAAACTTAAAAGCGAAGCAATTTCTCTGAGAAAGATTGCTTCGCTCCTCTCGCAATGACGACCCCTCATCTTCACATCAGAGTAGAGACGTAGCCTGCTACGTCTCTACGAACTCACCTCATGCTCATCGGACGTTCCGCTACTTGCTGTCCTTCGTGCGCGATAACCACCTCAACGCGGCGATTTTGTTGACGCCCCGCTTCAGTTGTATTCGTCGTCACGGGATACGATTCTCCATATCCTTTAGCAACAATACGATCAGAGCTGATCCCATTCACCGCAAGAAAGTTACGAACCGCCTCCGCGCGCCGTTGAGACAGCTCTTGGTTATACGAATCTGAGCCGGTACTGTCCGTGTATCCCTCGATCAAAAGCGTACGATCAGGATGCTCTCGCAGAAACGTTATTAAAGGTTCCAGATTTCGCATTGCTCCAGGTTTGAGTTCTGCTTTGTTGTACTCGAAGAGCACCCCTTCCTGGAGAGTCATGACTAAACCTCGCTCAGTATTTTTCGCTTTCAGAGCAGCCAGTTCTTGTTCCAAGGCTTGTGCGCGTGTGGTTGCCGCTACTGCTCGATCTGTTGCCATCTCGGTTTGTGCTCGTGCCTGGTCCACTTCACGGGTACGTGCATCTACGCGAATATTCTCTCGCTGCGTACGTAGGCGTTGCGCTTCGTCCTCCGCTGCCTTTTGCCGTGCCACGGCTACCGCAATGCCAGCTTTTTGTTCGGTAATGTAGGATAAGTGGGATGTCTCGTCCCGATCACTGTCGTTACTCCAGGCTCGTTCGGCCTGTGTCATTGTCTGTTGAGCGTCACTCAATTGCCCGGGGGCATATTGCGTAACCATCGGATCTTGCTGCGCTTGTCGTAGAGAGGATTGCGCACGGTCCAATGATGTGGGACGTGACCCCGCACAACCAGCAACAAGAGCGACTATGCCCATACCAACAAATGAATGAACAATCTGTTTGTTAATCATACAATTCTCCTTCGTTGAATCATTTGTTGATCGTTCTTATGATTTAATGATTCAATGGTTCGATTACGTAACGCGTTATGGCGCCGTCGGACGATTCGCCTCACTCCGCAAGGCATTGATCGTCTTGCGGGTTTCCTCAGTGTTCTTTTGCGCTTCCGCAGCACCTGCCCGTGCTTGGGCGAGCTGCGCGTCGGTCACTGCTTGCTCGGCGAGACGACGGGCCTGGTCATACTCTTCTGCCGATAGGGCGCGTTGTGCACCCTGTGCTTTCTCTTGTGCAACCCGGAATTCGGTCGGTGCGTATACCGGCGCCTTACTCTCGGACGCTTGCCGCACTGCTAACTCTGCCTGCGCTACGGCACCCTCAGGGGGGCGGGCAGAACTACAGCCGGTGACTCCGAGAACACCACAGACCAATGAAAAGCGTAACCATTGCGGAAAACGAGGGGAAAAAGACATAGTCGTATCTCCTTCTGAGTTGGTATCAAGCAAGCAAGCAAGAAGGAGCGATAGGAGAAGGAGAGATGTGGTGCTCTTCTGCGAATGCTCCTTCTTACCTGCTTCATGGAGCGATTCTGCTGGCACGAGATCACTTATGAGATCTTGCTCCACGCAATGCGTGTTTCATTTTTCATTTTCTGACTCGTGTTCTAGAACCACTCGTGAGATGTGATGGAGCAACTGTTGTGCCAGCGTTATAGGGGCACGAAAATCAATAGGTAAAAGAAAATGTATTCGTCAGTGTAGGTAATTTCCTACACATAGTGTGAGGGATTGCCCCACGTGTTAGTCCTCGTAGTCAGGCACTCTAAATTTGAGGGGGGCCATTTTCGTCATGCCCGCGCAGGCGGGCATCCAGGAGCCTCAAGCAGTAGCCGCGAATTCACCTCCCTGGATTCCCGTCCTTCGACAAGCTCAGGACAGACTTTCACGTGAATGACGCCACCCCTTCCACACCTCATAAGCAACAGGATTGGCTACCAGACGGCATCGACACACGGACGATCGCTCTTCGTTATGTTCCGCCTCTTGCGTACGTTTAAATTTATGCACTTAATGGACAGGTAGCTCTCCATCACGAACGGATTGAAATGGAATACGCCCGAGGTAGCAAAAGCTGAGAATACAAACGGCAAGAGTCGTTCCTCACTCCATAGATAAAGAGTGGGTGCAGCTGCTGAACATGGACCTAAACCGTGAACCTGATACATCAGATACCTTACTCTATAGGGAAAACACACCAAGATGTGGATTTTCGGGTGCCACGGGTAGCTTGCTACCCGTGTGCTCTCGTCGCACTAGCGGATAAACCCTCAGTGACACACAAACAGGTGGTGTGAAAAAGCGAATCCATATCTTGCTGTAGCGTTCCTATAGTATCGTGTTTCGCAAGTTCGTTAGCAGCAGGTAGGCGGTGAATAGTGAATTTTTGTAGGGTGGGTCGCGACCCACCCTACGCAAGACCGCTAAAAAACTTATGAGACACGATACTAGCCCAACGTCTTCACTACCGTCTCGACCGAATCTGATGGTCCTTGCTGCGAGTAGTTTTGTGACAGTGCTGGGCAGTCTCGTTCTTATCGCCTGGCATCTCCGGATACCCTCACTCATTCGCATCCTGCCGAACGACTCCGTGGTGGTTTACAACACGGCGCTGTGTTTTCTCTTGATGGGGATAGGGTTATATGCCGTGGCCGCCAAACGACCATGGCTGGCCACGATAAGCGGAAGTCTGCCCTTGGTGATTGCTTTACTAACAATGAGTGAATATCTCTTCGCTATTGATCTCGGCATTGATCAAGCGTTGATGACGAATTATGTCGAGAGCCGCACTGCGTTTCCTGGTCGTATGGCCCTGGCTACCACGATTGGTTTTATGTTGAGCGGTACCAGTATTGTACTCATGAGTCGGGACGCACTGGGGACGGTGGTCTCTCTGCGACGGATAGATGTGATCGGACTTGCGGGCACGATTGTCGTGGTGATAGGCGCGATGACGAGTCTGCTCTTCCTGACCGGTATGCAGGTATCCTACGGATGGGGAAAGGTGGATCACTCCATGCCCACGCCTACTGCGGTCGGGTTTGTCGCGCTAGGCATTGGGATGGTGAGCTGGGCCTGGCAGCGGAGCCGAGTGGCAAATGTCAGCGAGTTACGGGGGCTGCCTTTCGTCGTTATGGCCGGAGGCATTACCATCACGCTCTTGCTGTGGCAAGCCTTATTGGTGCAAGAGCATCGCGCGGTGGAAGCAACTATTTCCGCTGCCGCTGCTCACGTACAAAGTGAACTCAGCGCACGTATGGAGGCCCGTATGCTGACTCTGGCACGTTTCGCGGCACGACAGGGGCGCTGGGAGGCCCTCCCTCAAGAAGAATGGACCGCCGATGCTGCAACGATCGTGCGTGATTTTCCCGGATTCCAGACAATTACCTGGATTGATTCCTCGCTGCGCGTGCGCTGGGCCGCGTCCCTGGCTGGCAATGAAGCGTTGATAGGAAGCGAGATTACGGCTGAACCTCAACGTCTGGCTTTGTTCGAGAGGGTACGTAGAACCCGCGCTGCCGGTGTATCAGGGACAATGGATCTCCTCCAAGGAGGGAGAGGGTTTGTGATGTACGTCCCCATCTTTCGGGGAGAAAGTATTGTCGGAGTGATTGGCAGTGGATTTCGCGCAGACGTGTTATTCGCAACTATTTTGCAAGGGGTCGCCTCTGGGTATTCTCTGGTCGTTATGACAGCGGACGAGGAACTCTATCACCGCTTGTCAGACGAGATCACTCTAGAAGCGGAGTGGGGCCAGAAGACGAAAATCGAGTTTGCTGGAGTGGAGTGGCAGGTGCGTGTTTGGCCCCAGGCCGCAACCCTCGCACAACAACAATCGCTCCTGCCGAGCTGGGCTGTGGTTTCGGGTCTTCTCGCGACCACGCTGTTAAGCGTGGTCGTCGCGCTGGCCCAAGCGCGCCATCATCAAGCGCGAATAATGAAAATCACCAACACTGAGTTAAGACAAGAGAATGCCAAACGTAAAGAAGCGGAAGAGGCGCTCCACGTGTTGAATATTGAGCTCGATCGGCGGGTGCGTGAACGCACGACCGCGTTGACACGAGCAAACGCCGACCTGCAGCAACTGGCGTACGTGTCGGCCCATGACTTACAAGAACCAGTCCGCATGGTCTCCACCTATACGCAACTGCTGGCCCGCCGCTATCAGGGCAAATTTGATGATGAAGCTGACCGTTTCATTAATCATACTGTCGAGGGTGCGACTCGTATCCACGTCCTCCTGACCGACCTGCTCGCGTACTTACAACTCGACATGGTGGAGGATGACAAGAGAGCGACAGATTGTGAAGCGATCTTGGAGTCCGTCCTGAGCGGCCTGCATGCCACAATCACCGCGACCGCTGCGGTGATCACCCATGATCCCCTGCCGACCGTGCAAGGCACTGGATTACACTTGGCTTTGGTGTTTCGTAATCTCATCGAGAACGCGTTGACGTTTCGTCATTCGGTGACACCGCACGTGCACGTGTGGGCAGAGCAACGAGACGGAGTCTGGCTGTTTGCTGTGCGAGATAATGGTATTGGCATCGAACCGGCGTATACCAAACGCATCTTTCTAATGTTTGAACGCTTGCACACCCAAGTGGAATACCCAGGAACAGGAATGGGGTTGACGTTGTGCAAGAAGATCGTAGAACGTCATGGCGGTGAGATTTGGGGCGAATCACAATTAGGCCAGGGAGCGACATTTTATTTCACCATTCCACGCGTGTAGGATGACGAAAGACGTGAGTGGCGGAGTATGGAGTAATGCGGATTCTCTTAGTTGAAGATAATGTCGGTGATGCGCGCTTGGTGATCGAGGCGTTGAAGGAATGCAGCGTACCGACCACTGTAACGGTGGTCGGTGATGGACTCCAGGCCCTGGCGTATCTACGCCGCGCAGGGCAGCTCGCTGGTGCTAGCCTCCCTGATTTGGTGCTCTTAGATCTGAATTTGCCCAAAATGGATGGGC
>JAYVFX010000410.1:0-2655 GCA_043772795.1 Deltaproteobacteria bacterium | reverse complement strand
TGAAATGGGGCTCCTGGCGATGGAAATTGAGGGAGCACAGAGCGAGATTGATAGCGCAATTGCCTGGCTGCGCGAGCAAGGGGTAACCGTTGAACCGATCGAGAAGAATGTTATCGAATGACGAGATCGCATGCTTTCCGATTCACAAATCGAGCGCTACAGCCGGCAAATCATCCTTCCTCAGGTAGGAGGAAAAGGCCAAGAGCGACTCCTACAAGCCAGTGTCTTGGTGAGTGGGAACGGGCTACTACAAGCCGAGGCCTTGCTGTATCTCGCCGCTGCTGGCGTCGGGCGGATCGGCATATATGCGGTAGAAAGTTCGCCGTTGTTGGCCGCACTTGTCCCTGATCAGCAGGCATCCTCTGTTATCGCGTTGCAACGGCTCAACCAAGATTGCACGATTGTCATGCATGATCACGCAGAGGTTGGTAATCGTGCCCACGACATACTGCTTGTTCAACAATACGATCTGGTCATTGCCGAACCGCATGTGCAACTTCATGCGGCCTGCTACGCAGCTTGTCGACCCTTCCTATGTAGTGAGGTGTCAGCGACTACCATCCGGCTTGCAGTCTACCGTGGCTATGAGGAAGGCTTGCCGTGTTTCTCGTGTGAGTCGCCGTCATTGTTCGCAATAACACCGCCACCAGATGTCGAGGACGCTGCTGCGCTATTTGCCGGAACCGTACTTGCGACTGAAGCGATCAAGCTCATCCTCGGGCTTCATCCGTCGGGACCAACGAAGTTGCTACAGTACGATTTTCCTACGTTGTCATTTCATGAACATATCCTCTCGAAGAATAGCAATTGTTCTGTCTGTAGATCGTAAAAATATTTCTCAATCTGTTAGTGAAGGAGTAAATGGAAGATGGAAAGAGGTTGTACCCTGTGGTTTACTGGTCTGTCCGGTTCCGGAAAATCGACACTTGCGAATGCCTTAGCTCCGCGGCTGCAGGCTCTGGGCCGGCGCGTCGAGATTCTTGATGGTGACGAAGTGCGCACGAACCTCAGCAAGGGACTGGGTTTCAGTAAAGAAGATCGGGACACAAATATTCGCCGTATCGGCTATGTAGCGCAATTGCTCAGCCGTAACGGAGCCTTTGTCATTACGGCGGCAATCTCCCCTTACCGTGAGGTACGCGATGAAGTGCGACAAAAAGTCGGGCGAGATTTTGTTGAAGTGTATGCCAAGTGTCCATTGGACGCGCTTGTCGCTCGGGACGTGAAAGGGCTGTACAAGAAAGCACTGGCCGGAGAAATCAAAGAGTTCACCGGAGTGTCTGATCCTTATGAAGTACCTCTCAATCCAGAGATTGTGGTCGAGACCGATCGAGAAGCCGTGGAACAAAGCGTAGAGAAGATCCTTTCTCGTCTCCAAGAGCTTGGGTTTCTTCCGAATGCTGCGTTAGGTCCGATCGCGCCACACGGAGGTCGGTTGGTGAATCGATTGGTAACCGGAGCACAACGGGACATCCTGCTGGAGCGTGCGAAGTCTCTGCTGCGTATACAACTCGACGAACGCGCGCAAAGCGACGTGGAGATGATTGCGGTCGGTGCATTTTCGCCGCTGCACGGATTTCTTGGAGCGGCAGACCATAAGCATGTTGTTGAGCACCTACGCTTGGTAAACGGATTGCCGTGGTCAATTCCGCTAACGCTGCAAGTGGCTAAAGCCCAAGCCGATGCCTTAAAAGACGGGACCGAAGTTGCCCTGGTTGACGAACGGGGCACGACCCTTGCCATTCTCGATCTTGCCGAACGTTATACTCCCAATCGCGAAGAGGAAGTGCGAAAAGTCTACGGCACCAACGAGACCGCTCATCCTGGCGTGGCTGCCGTACTGCAAGGTGGAGAAGTGTACTTAGGTGGAGAAATTCAGGTAGTGAATCGTCCAGATACGGTGGCTTTTCCCGCTTATCACCGTGACCCAGCACAAACCCGCGCACTCTTTCGTGAGCGCGGGTGGCGGACAGTCGTCGGCTTTCAAACCCGCAACCCGATCCATCGTGCGCACGAATATATCACTAAGAGTGCTCTTGAACTCGTTGATGGCCTCATGCTGCATCCATTAGTCGGAAAAACAAAGGGTGATGATATTCCGGCTGATGTCCGTATGCGCTGTTACGAAGTATTGATGGAGAAATATTATCCGCAGGATCGTGTACTACTCTCAGTATATCCGGCGGCGATGCGCTATGGTGGCCCGCGTGAGGCGATCTTCCACGCCATTGCGCGCAAGAATTATGGCTGTACGCACTTCATCGTAGGCCGCGACCATGCCGGTGTTGGTAACTATTATGGCACCTACGATGCTCAGAAGATTTTTGAGCAATTCACTCCTGGGGAGTTAGGCATCCAGACTCTGAATTTTGACAATGCCTTCTTTTCACGTGTCACCGGACAAATGGGAACCGCGAAAACTGCTCCAGGGAGTCCCGAAACTCAGGTAAACTTATCCGGTACGAAAGTCCGCGAAATGCTCAGCAAGGGCGAACTGCCGCCGCCGGAATTCTCTCGCCCTGAAGTGGCTGAAGTGTTGATTGGCTCGATGAAGCAGAAGTAAGCGAGGATGGAGGAGTGGCCTTAGCGTTGCTCCTCTTTTTCCTTTGCACTCACCCCGATCCGAATAATCAGAACTCCGTCTTGATGTTTACG
>JAYVFX010000409.1:0-3234 GCA_043772795.1 Deltaproteobacteria bacterium | reverse complement strand
TCTCCCTCGAGGGGAGAGGGCCAGGGAGAGGGTGCCAGAAAACGCTTTCAACGCCCTCAAACAGCTCATCCTCGACAAAACCCAAGGCACGCCGTTCTTCATGGAGGAGATCGTCCAAGAGTTAATGGAACAAGGAGTGCTGAGGCACGATGCGTCTGCAGGGTGGGTCACGACCCACCCTACGACTGCGTTGCACCTTCCGCCCACCGTGCAAGGCATCCTGGCGGCCCGCATCGACCGCCTCGCCCCGGACGAGAGAGCCTTGCTACAACAGCTCTCCATCATTGGCCGGGAGTTTCCCCTCAGCCTGGTCCGGCAGGTCATCCCCCAACCGGAAGCCGACCTGTACCGGCTGCTGGCCTCGCTGCAGCGCAAGGAGTTTCTCTACGAACAGCCCGCCTTTCCCGAAGTCGAGTACATCTTCAAGCATGCACTCACGCAGGACGTGGCGTACGGGACGGTGCTACAAGAGCAACGCAAGCGGTTGCACGAGCGCACCGGCTACGCGCTGGAAGTGCTGTACGCTACCACGCTCCATGAGCACTACAGTGACCTCGCGCATCATTACCATCGCAGTGGCAATGCCGCCAAAGCCGTGGAGTATCTCAGCCTGGCGGGACAGCAAGCGGCGCGGCAGTCGGCGCACGCGGAAGCGGTCCACCACCTGACAACAGCCTTAGCCTGGCTGGAGAGTCTGCCGGACACCACCGCTAGAGCCCGCCAAGAACTCACCCTCCACCTCAGTCTCGGCACTTTGTTGATCGCCACGAAGGGGTATACTGCCGCCGAAGTGGAACACCCCTACACCCGCGCGCAGGAGCTGTGTCTGCAGGTGGGGGAGCCTCTCCAGGTTGCGCAAGTCCTGTATGGGCGGTGGGCATTTAACGCAGTGCGAGGGAATCTCACCGCGTCGCTCGCCTTGGGGGAACAGCTCCTCACCGTCGCTCATAGACAGCAGGATTCCACCCTGTCCCTCGTGGTCCATGCAGTGGTGGGGTCAACCTTGCTCTGGCTTGGAGAGTTCACCCCCGCGCAAGCGCATCTTGACCAAGCCTTTGCTTTCTACGACCCCGAGCACCACCGTGACTTGGCCTACCAGGTGGGACAGGACCTGGGGTTAACGGCTCTGGGGGTTGCAGCGCAGACCCTCTGGTGTCGTGGCTACCCGGACCAGGCCCTGGAGCGAGTCCGTCACGCGCTCTCCTTAGCCCAAGCCCGGTCGCATCCCTTCAGCTTGGCGGAAACGCTGGGTGCTGTTGCCCGCGTACATCTGTTCCGCCGAGAAGGCCAAGAGGCCCACGCCCACGCGGAGACGCTACTGACACTTGCTCACGAGCACGGGTTTGCGTTTTTTTCGGCCTGGGGGACGAGCCTGCAGGGCTGGGCACTCGTCGAGCGTGCCGCGCAGTCGGGTGCACGGGAGCAGGGAGAAACAGGCCTCGTGCAGCTCCGGGAGGGGCTGGCTGCTAGGCGAGCCCTGGAGGCAGAGTTGTTGGTCCCACTATTGCTGGGTGTGTTAGCCCAGAGTTATGGACAAGGCGGCCAAGTGGAAGAAGGACTAAAGGTGATCGCCGAGGCGCTCGCTGTGGTGGAGAAGAATGAGGAACGCTGGAATGAAGCAGAGTTGTATCGGATCAAGGGAGAGTTAGTCTTACAGTCCCGTGTCCGGAGCCCAGTGTCCGAAGTCACAAACAGTCCAGCGTCCAAGGTCCACAGTCCAGCGTCAGAAGCTGAGGAATGTTTTCTGCGCGCCATTGAGATTGCGAAAACTCAGCATGCGAAATCGCTCGAACTGCGTGCAACGATGAGCTTGTCTCGGTTGTGGCGGCAACAAGACAAACACCACGAAGCTCACGAGATGTTATCTGAAGTCTACAATTGGTTCACTGAAGGCTTTGAGACTGTCGATCTGAAAGATGCGAAAACACTCCTCGATACGTTATCGTAGGGAGGGTCGATATGAGAGTAGGCGACGGTGCGGAAGACTGCGTGCTGTCACTCCTGTGAGCGCTTGCGTTGAATCCTCCCGTCTGACGAAGGAGCACGACGATATGAGGGAGACAGAAATGTTCACAACTGCGTACCTGTGGATGCCCGGATTGATTGTGCATCACTATTGCCGCCCGCTTGCGATGCGGAGTGAACCCGAAGGGACGCGGTTTGGGCGGCAAATGGTGAGCAGGACCGTTCACCGACACTGGGGACAACAGTGAGTATGTCATCGCTTCTGTGGGGCGTGGTGTTTGGTTCCATTGGGTTTGGCTTCTTCGTGTATGGCAAGAAGCAGCACGCCGTGGTCCCGTTGGTCTGTGGCGTAGGGCTCATGACGATGCCGTATGTCGTCTCGAACCTCATCCTGCTGGTCGCGATCGGTGTTGCCCTTATTGTCGTTCCCTACTTCGTCAGAATCTGACCAAGGCGGAGCTGCAGTACGGTCACCGAGCAATCGGAAGGGAATCGCAACAGGAAGAGGTGAGGTTACGGCAACGTTGCCAGCAACGCCTTCGCCTCTTGCAAGTCCCTCGTGTCAAACCCCTCCGTAAACCAGTGGTAAATCTCCGATAACAGCGTGTGTGCTTGACGCTGCTTGCTTTGACTCTGCCACAGCCGCGCGAGACTCATCGTTGCACGCAGTTCCAGCGATTTCGCCTGTTGCTTACGGGCGATATCGATGGCTTTGAGGAAACTCGCTTCGGCTGCACCTTGGGGGTCGGGGGTCAGGGGTCGGGGATCGGTAATTTTTGACTTTTGACTTTTGCCCTTTGACTCTTGACTTTCTTCTTCGCCAGCCCCTAGTTCCCAACCCCTAGCTCCTTTTTGTAGCGTCAACTCTCCTTTGAGCCGATAGATTTCCGCTTCCCACCAGCGTTCGCCCGTGGTTGTCATAATGCTCAAAGCCTTTTCGAGTTGATTCAACCCTTCGTCTGGCCGCCCCGCTTGACCATACAATTCAGCCGTCCGGGCATGATGATACGGCATCCGTAGGTTCGTACCCATGGTCTGTCTGACTCCAGAGCCCTCGCGCATCAGTTCAAGACCGGCGACACTTTCTCCCTCTCGCGCAAGGGCCCATCCGCGCAGGCCATGGGCTGCTAACTCCCAGTGTTGAAAGCCGTGTTCGCGGGCGAACGCCAACAAGACTTCGACTTCTGCACGCACCGCTGAGGCGTTGTCGGAAAGTTGGTGGATGAACACTTCATCGTGCAGGGCAAACGCTTCGCTAAAGGGATGTCC
>JAYVFX010000408.1:0-2930 GCA_043772795.1 Deltaproteobacteria bacterium | reverse complement strand
CATTCGTAAAGATGACTTGCATGCGGACTACGTGCCGGTCGGGCACTCGACGAATCTGGCGGCGCGCATGGAGCAGCTCGCCAATCCCGGTACGATTGTTGTCTCTGCCTACACCCACCGTCTGACCGATGGGTATTTTGCCTTCAAGGATCTGGGTCCTACGCAAATCAAGGGCGTAGAAGAACCGCTCAACATCTACGAAGTGCTCAGTGTGGGACCATTACGCACGCGGCTGCAAGTGTCTGCGCGGCGGGGACTGACGCGGTTTGTGGGACGCCAGAGTGAGATGGAGCAGCTGCAGCGGGCGCTGGAGCAAGCCAAGGCCGGGCACGGGCAAATTGTCGGCACGATGGGCGAGCCGGGGTTAGGCAAGTCGCGGTTGTTTTACGAATTTAAGCTGATTTCGGTGACTGGCTGTTTGGTGCTCGAAGCCTATTCGGTGTCGCATGGCAAAGCGACAGCGTATTTGCCGGTGATTGAGCTGCTCAAGAGTTACTTTCGCATTGAGTCGCAGGATGACGAGCGGACACGGCGAGCCAAAGTCATGGGACAAGTCCTGGTCTTAGATCGCAGCCTGGAAGACACGCTGCCCTATCTATTTGCCTTGCTCGGCATTGAAGAGCAGCCCTCGCCGTTGCAGCAGATGGACGCGCAGATTCGCCGACGCCGCACGTTCGAGGCCCTCAAGAAGCTCTTTCTCCGCGAGAGTCTGAATCAGCCGTCGATTCTGATCTTTGAAGATTTGCACTGGATCGATGGAGAGACCCAAGGCTTCCTGGACGTGCTCAGCGAGAGTGTGGCCAGCGCCAAGCTGCTGCTCCTCACCAACTACCGCCCCGAGTATCGCCATGAGTGGGGGCAGAAGACGTATTACACGCAACTGCGCCTGGCGCCATTGGGACGAGAAGAGGCGGAGGAATTCCTGGAGGTGCTGTTAGGTGAGTCGGAATCCCCTCTCCCTCGACGGGAGAGGGCCAGGGAGAGGGTGCCAGAAAACAACCTCCATGCCCTCAAACAACTCATCCTCGACAAAACCCAAGGGACGCCGTTCTTCATGGAAGAGATCGTCCAAGAGTTGGTGGAACAGGGAGTGCTGAGGCAAGATGCTTCCGTAGGGTGGGTCGTGACCTACCCTACAACTGCGTTGCAACTCCCCACCACAGTCCAAGGCGTGTTGGCGGCCCGTATCGACCGTCTTGCACCAGACGAGAAAGCCTTGCTCCAACAGCTCGCCGTCATCGGACGAGAGTTCCCGCTGGGCCTGATCCGTCAGGTTATTCTACAACCTGAAGACGAGCTGTATCGATTACTCTCCGTACTCCAACACAAGGAGTTTCTCTACGAGCAGCCCGCGTTTCCAGAAGTAGAATACATTTTCAAGCATGCGCTCACACAGGAAGTCGCATACAACTCGGTGTTGCAAGAGCAACGCAAAGCTCAACATGAGAAGATCGCCCAAGCGATGGAAGCCCTCTACCGTGCGAACCTCGACGAGCACTACAGCGAGCTGGCGCATCATTACAGTCGCAGTGGCAATGCCGCAAAGGCCGTGGAGTATCTCAGCCTGGCGGGACAGCAAGCGGTACGGCACTCGGCTAACGCGGACGCTATCACCCACCTCACTGCGGCTCTTGCACTGCTCAAGACTCTGCCGGACACCGCCGCCCGAGCCCGCCACGAACTCACCCTCCACCTCAGTCTCGGCGCTTCGTTGATGGCCACGAAGGGGTGGGGTGCCGCCGAAGTGGAACAATCCTACACCCGAGCGCAGGAGCTCTGTCTGCAGGTGGGGGAGCCGCTCCAGGTCTCGCAAGTCCTGTTTGGGCTGTGGTCATTGCACGCAGTGCGAGGGAATCTCACAGCGTCACGTGCCTTGGGGGAACAGTTCCTCACCGTCGCGCACCGACAGCAGGATGCCACCCTGTCCCTCGTGGTCCATGCCGTGGTGGGGGGAACATTGCACTGGCGCGGAGAGTTCGCCCCAGCACAAGCGCAGCTTGACCAAGCCTTTGCTTTCTACGACCCTGAGCAGCACCGTGACCTGGCCTACCAGGTGGGACTGGACCCGGGGTTACTGGCTCTGGGGTTTGCAGCGGAGACCCTCTGGTATCGTGGCTGCCCAGACCAGGCCCTGGAGCGAGTCCGTCACACGCTCTCCTTAGCCCAAGCCCTGGCGCATCCCGTCAGCTTGGCGGAGGCACTGCGTGTTGTTGCCTTCGTGCATCTGTTCCGCCGAGAGAGTCAAGCCGCCCAAGCCCACGCGGCGGCGTTACTGACACTTGCGCACGAGCACGGGTTTGCAGACTGGTTGGGCTATGGGCCTAGCCTCCAGGGCTGGGCACTCGTCGAGCGTGCTGCGCAGTCGGGTGCACGGGAGCAGGGAGAAGCAGGACTCGTGCAGATCCGGGAGGGGCTGGCTGCTTTGCAGGCCACAGAGGCAGAGCTGTATGTCCCACTATTTCTGGGCGCGTTGGCCCAGGCCTATGGGCAAGGCGGCCAGGCGACAGAGGGGCTGAGGGTGATCGCGGAGGCGCTCGCTCTAGTGGAGAAGAATGAGGAACACTGGTACGAGGCGGAGCTGTATCGGATATACGGGGAGCTATCGCTCCGAGCGGGCGAAAAGGCGAAAGGGCGAAAGGGCGAAGAGTTCCATGTCGCCCCATCGCCCGGTCTCCCAGTCGCCCTGTCATCCCCAGAGGAATGTTTCCTGAAAGCCATCGCCATCGCCCAAAAGCAGCAAGCCAAGTCGCTCGAACTGCGCGCGGTGATGAGTCTAGTCCGACTGCGGCAGCGGCAAGCCTTAGAGCAGGGAGCAGGGAGCGCGGAGCAAGGAGAAAAAAGTAAGGAGTCAGGAGTAAGGAGTCAGGAGCAAGAAGCACGCATTCGGCTCGCTGAAGCACACACGATGTTATCCGCGATCTACAACTGGT
>JAYVFX010000407.1:0-4588 GCA_043772795.1 Deltaproteobacteria bacterium | reverse complement strand
CCGTAACTTCTTGAGGTCTCCTTTGAGCCCGTCATTATCATTCACGCTTTCTTTTGGCGCAGGCGGCGCTCCACTCACTGTTAGCGTCTCATCAATAAGCAGGCCAAGCACCTTTTGTGGCTCTGGCGGCGTACTTCCCATGATCGAGGGCTGAGAAGAGGTTAACAAATTGATAGGGAAATTGGATAATACCCCACCATCGACAATGACGTGGCCGGTAAGATCGATCTCTTTCTCTATGGTAGCGCCATTGGTATTCAACAGGCGGTACGATCCCCACGCAGGCAGCCACTGCACTTCTTGCCACGCAAAAGGAATACTCATTGACATACGTACCGCCCACACGACAGAGCATTTGGGCGCAGTACGATGATTGAGCACGCGCATCTCATGCGCAGTGGTATCAGTAGCAACAAGGCTGAGATCTTTGCCGGTTTCGTTGTGCAATTGTTCGAGCGTCATATTGGCAAGGCCCGGTTGTTGTTCGTTGAGTCTCTCTGTAAGCCAGGTAATGAATGCCTTGCCGGCATATAACCCACCTCGTTCAAGGAACGAAAAGAGCGTCGGGTAAGCCTTGAGTTTCATCAGTGCTTTGATGATTCTTTTGTCGAGCGCACTTTCCAGCTTGTCGAGCAGACCTGTCTTGAGGTCGAGGTCCATCTCCTTGAAGAGTTTCATGGTGACGCTGCTCTCAATGTCTTCCGGAGCGAAGTCAGCAGCCGTAGGAGCGTCCATGAACTTGGCAAACACCGGTTTTCCATTCTCCTGCCTTCCCAGTTCCCGCTCCATTTTTTTGGCGTCATAGCCGACCGTAAGCAGCGTGGCAGTGATCGCTCCTGCCGACGTTCCTATCAAGCGTCGATGCGTATGCCCGCCGGTTTCTAACGCTTTCAAGGCACCAACAAATGCCATCCCTTTCGCGCCACCGCCTTCAAAAACCATATCGAATTCCATAATGTGTCCCCCTTGTGGAAAATTACGTGAACATTCGCAATAGAACGGTTTCCGTTCAGCAAGAACATGACAATGCAGCCTGCTGCTTCTCACAATTACAGCAAACAACATACCAGCAGTATTTTGCGGTTTCCTAGGAGAATGGTAGCGCAGATGTCAATAATTGTTGACACTCTGCAAACAGGGGAAGCATACGCGCCGCACCCGCTAAGCACGGATAGATCTCTTACGACAGCAAGTACACTCGCCCCTCACCGAAGTCGATTTGCAGCCGTCGGTCGGCAAAAGCATTAATGCCAAGGACGCCCTGGATTCCTAACCGTAAGTGACTCAGTTCAATAACCCCGGCACGAAACGGTGGAAGATCAACGGCACCAAGACCTACTTCATTGAGTTCCACGAGTTGTACGGGGGTCACTCTGCCATTCACCCCAATAACGCGATCGGACCCGATGATACGGAAATTCAGCCCGCTCGCGATCGTCGGAACGATAAGACTTCGCGCAGCTCCGGTATCAATGAGTACAGGAAAGCGATGAGTCCCCAGACGACCCATAACGACTGGAAGCCGATTCGGTGCAAATGCTACCCAATTCCTCGACATACTTATGCAACAACCGTTGGACCAGGTTCTGTATAGACCCCATGAAACATAGCTGTGATCTTTCCCTGTTGTGCAGCCTCTCGCCAGAGTGGTACGAGATTGATGTCCTCAGGATCAACGGCGATCAGACGACATTTCAGAATCTCTCCCTCGTCCTCTTCCGTGACTTCTAACAGCAGCCAAAGATCAGGATAGAGTTCCTGCCATTCCTCCAGAGGGCGTTCTTCCTGTGCATTTACGACTCGTGGCTCAGCAGCTTTGCTCAATGTTTGCAGCATTGATGCTCTCTCCTCTCAAGGCACTATACAACACAATCACAAGCGCAAGTAGCACCACAAAATGAAAAGGGCAGCCACAGTGGACTGCCCCTACAGAAATAGACTTTCCCCTCACCCTAGCCCTCTCCCCTTGCGGGAGAGGGAACCCAAGTAGAGAGGTAGTGATTTCTACCCGCGCCCGTGGCGGAGGAGTTTGCCAGGCGTGGCATTAGTGCATTTACCATCTTCAAAGGTCACGTCGCCGTTCACCATAATCCAGCGATAGCCTTCGGCGTATTGCACACGCCGCCATTCACCAGCCGGGAAATCATGTACGATCGTTGGCTTGTCAGGCGTCAGCTTGAGATTCTGCAGATCGTAGACCACCACATCTGCCGGTGCGCCTTCTTTCAGTACACCGCGATCCTCGAACCCGGCGCACTGTGCCGGCATCCCGCTCAAACGGTAGTGCGCTTCTTCTAGGCTCATGAAGCCGGCGTCACGCACCATCCAGGTGAGCATGTCTGTAGGATACGCACCAAGGGTGAGGAACTTGGTATGCGCGCCGCCATCCGACACGCCAGCGATGCTGTACTGCGATGACATGAGTTCGGCAGCGTAGTCCTCACGCATATTACGGGCAGGCGTTGCAAACTCGGTCTTCAGATTATCGGCAACAACCATGTCAAGCATTGCTTCGATCGGATGTCTATTCTCGATCTTGCCGATCTCTTCAACCGTCTTGCCGACATACTTCTGCAACTTTGGATCACTAACGGATTCGATGGTGAATTCCTTGAACGATCCCGTCACAACTGGAGTGTGGCCCGTATCGTAGTCGGCGATCAGCGCTTGGCGCATAGCCGGGTTCTTGAACTTCATCAGCCGTTCGGTTGGCGTGCCCATCGTCGCCTCACGCCACGCGTCGTTACCATCGAACAGGTTCATATCACCAAAAGTGAAATACAGCCCCTGCCGCATGACGGCGGTCTGGTTGTAAATTTTGCGGCCAGCTTTGTTGGTTTCTTCTATCCAGCGCAAGGTGCGGCGATGGAGCGCTGGGCGGTCATCGCGTACGGCAGTCGCGTTGAACAGAATGGGGCGACCCGACACGTCGGCCAACTTGTCGTAGAAATCCATGTCATTCTGGAATTCTGGGCTGGACTGGGTGAGTTGGATGAAGCCTTCGTTGCGTTTGGCGAGCACCCTGGCGAATGCCAACATGTCGTCATCCGACATCGTATCCGTGACCATCGGGGTGCCATCATAATCCCGCTGCACTGAGACGAAGCCGTTGCCGAGCCGCTGTGCCGAGAGACCACAGCCACCGGCATCAAGGGCTTCTTCGATAATGCGACACATCTCCTGCATTTCTTTGTCCGTCGCACCGCGGCTCTTGGCTGCCTCAAGCCCCATCGTCCAAATCATGATGGGTGCGAGCGGCACGAAGCTTAGAACGTTCAATCCCTTCGGAGTACGGTCAAGGAAATTCATCCAATCGGGGAAAGTGACCCAATCCCACTTCATGCCTGCTTTCATCGAGTCAAACGGAATCGCTTCAACGCGCGACATCGTGAGCATGGCGCGATCGCGCAGTTCCGGCCTGCAAGGAGCGAAGCCGAAGCCACAGTTGCCCACGACAATCGAGGTCACGCCGTGCCAACCAGACAACGTGCAATAGGGGTCCCAGTTGATCTGGGCATCATAGTGCGTGTGGAGATCAATGAAGCCAGGAGCGACGATTAAACCGTTCGCATCCAACGTTTTCTTGGCATCACTGGGATTGAGTTTGCCAATCTTGGCAACCTTCCCATCCTTGACGCCAACATCAGCGAGGTAACGAGGTGAACGACTGCCATCGACGACAGTGCCACCGCGAATGAGGACATCAAAATCGGCCATGTGTAACCCTCCTTAGTAAAAATTGAACACTCATTCAGATTCCTATGGCAACCATGCCACAACGCTGATACAGATGTCAATTGAAGTATCGAAGTCAATCGTGTAGGGGGACCCCCCTTGCCTCGTTATTCAGAGGGTCAGGAACTCTTCAATGAATGTTCGAGTGGGATGTGCTTCACCTGTTGTCAATCCGTTATGTCGGTACTCAAGGCTCAGGACGAACAGATACCCTGTTGCGTCCATACCGGCTTCTGAGCATCAAAACATCTCCCGCCCTCTGCTGGACTCAGGCAAACACCGCATTTGGTTGTTTTTGGATTCCCACGGTAAGGTGCAAAAAGGCCGCATCTGAGAGAGAGGCCTTTTATGCGCACCAGAACCTGAGGGGAGGAGTTATGGCAGACAACTATAGTGAGGACAGAGAGAATCCATCTACGCGTCGGGGCGGACGACGCAATTACACCGACCAGATCCAAGAAGTCAGAGATTCTACTGTCCGTATGTGGCATCGCGTTCGGACCCTCCACGAAAACACTGGAGGATTAGAAAACCGAGTCAAGATGATGACTTGGGGAGTTGGCGCGTTGTTGTTTTTCAGCTTTGGACTCGCTGGCCTCACTGTGAGAAGCCACATCGCGCATCTCCAAGAGCAGATTACCACGCTGGAAGAAGCGCTTGCCTCCCCACGCGAACGCTTGATCGCCGGTCTCTCTACTCAGGATCAGCTCAGAAAAGAAGTCTTGGCCTCTGTCAAGAAGCTCGCCCCAGAGCTGCTTGCCACGATAGCGAAAGACAAAAATGGCGGACCCCCTGGTGAAACCCAAGGCCCATCTCCCGCAGCTCGGGACGATCATCCAGGAGTTGTCACTGG
>JAYVFX010000406.1:0-3439 GCA_043772795.1 Deltaproteobacteria bacterium | reverse complement strand
GCCCGCTTCATGAGGGCATTGGGATGGAGCTGGGCGTGCTTGCGCATCGCCACGGCCACGGCTCCCAGTTGCTCATGGGTAGTGCCATACAGCTGCATGTGACGCTGTGCCATCCAGGCGTAATGTTGGGGCGGCGCCGCGACACCAAACGGTGCGTAGTAGTCGCGGATAGTCTCAGCGGACTGGAGTCCCGTGCCAGGGTCGGATGTCACTTGCCGTGCCTTACGACCCGAATAAAACCGACTGCACATCGGAATCAGCGCATAGTGGGCGATGCCACTGGCAAGCGCTGCCGCCGCCGACTCGACGGCGGACACACACATCGCGCCACCCATTTCTTGGAGCGAGGTCGTATAGTGGAGGTCTTGCAGCCCTAAGTTGGCACAAAAGTCACCAGCGGTGCCGCCGCTCCCAGCCCCACCCGGCAGAATCACCGCATCAATGACTTCGGGCGCAATACCTGCGTCTTCGATTGCCGTCATGGATGCTTCGAGCGCGAGTTCCAACGCGCTCTTTGGCGTGCCGCGGGTGTACGCTGTTTCGCCAATCCCCACGATGCACGTTTGCTCCCGCAGATAATGTAATTCAGGCATAGTCAGTGCTCCTACTCGCGCTTGCTCTCCTCTCGCCTTACTCCAGATCGAACGCTTACGTCAAGCTCTACATGTTTTCTTGACTTCAGAGACGGAAGCTGTCGTGCCCACCCTGAGAATCCACACAGGGAGGAATGTATGCCGCACCCACGGTTGAACAAAGTGATTGAACTGCTGGAGCAAGGGAACGTCGTCTTCGGCGGTGGCATGGGGATTTATCGATTGAACTGGGTACGCGCAGGAACATGAGCGATCCGCGCGTATTGGACCGATCGGCTCATGTCACTAACATTGAGATTCACGTGAAGGAGCCCGTGATTGCGCGCTCTATGTTTTTCCTGAATGCTAACGAACATCCGCAACTTCAGTGAATGAAGAGATACCGAAAGGATGGGTTCCAGCTGAGAGACGAAGACGAGCAAAATAATCACTCTCTGTTATTGACCATCTCATCTGTACGGGATGCCAACCCGGCGGTGTGGTCGCGGCACACCGAAAGCCGGTCACCGGGCTTCCTGCAAACGTCGGTGGAATGAACTGCTCGCGGAGCCAGGTGACTGGAATCGTCTGGGGTACATCCCAGCCGCCCCCACGGAGCACTTTGGCGTCGCCAGTCGCTGGACCGGTGGGGTTACGAGCAGGGGAAGCTGCGTAATACGCTGGGTCATACCAGTCCGCCACCCATTCCCAGACGTTGCCAGCCATATCAAGGACTCCATACGGACTCGCGCCGTGTGGATAGGAACCGACGGCCACTGGTCGTGCCGCATCCATACCAGCGCTTATTGTGCGCTGCCATCTTGTCCACGCTTCAAAGCTCTCAAGGGGTTTGCCAGCCATGGCATCTGCTGTGTGCAGTCGTGTCGCGTCCCACTCGTTGCCCCAGGGATAGCGCCGCCCGTCAGTGCCGCAGGCTGCCTTTTCCCATTCGGCTTCAGTTGGTAAGCGTTTGCCCTGCCAAGCACAAAAGGCCTGCGCGTCATACCATGAGACACCGACAACCGGTTGGGCGGGATCAGCAAGAGGACGAGGATCGTTCCAGAAGGTTGGCGCCCGATGTCCAGTGGCATCTACAAAAGCACGGTAGACCTGATTTGTCACTTCCTGTCGATCGATATAAAACGCGTCGAGATGGACCGTATGCTGTGGCCCAGAGTGCTCAACCAAGAATTGGATACGGTTGCGCATAGGGCCGTGCCACCCGAAGGCGCGGACTGCCTGTTGTGCTTCAGCTGTCGAACCCATGAGAAAAGGACCCGCCGGAATGAGTACCATATCAGCAGGTACGTCAGCCGCAGTACCGACATCGCTTCGAGCAGGGATCAGCAACAGCAACGACATGAATTTCAGGATCAGAAAGATTCTCGCTTTCATATTCGGACCAGGGTGCGGCCCACGAGATCGGCCGTCTGTCTTATCCGATCGCCCGTGCCGAGCTAAAGACGTTCGCGTTGCATCCGCCCTTGCTTGGGCAGGTCGCTGCGCATGGCTCACTGCAGTAACCCTAACGCACGATTCCTGGCGGCCGCGATATATCGTCGCGCGTCTTCAGGCAGGAGCAAGCGTGCGGCAACCAACCGTTCCGCCGCAGCTTCGACCGCTGCCACATAGCGGCTGTGCGTGCCATAGCGTTCCTCCAGTGATGGTCGTGGATCACCATCCGTGAGGCGCTGCGCCTTGGTAACGGCGAACGGAATAAACGATCCCATCGCCGAGCATTCATCTTTGGGGGCAGTCCGCAGCAGGTTCCACCCCGTGTAGGTTCCGATAGGAACTGCAATGTCTGGTAGCTGTATGCCTGGCAGATCGATGCCGTCCGCTGTGACCTTTGGTACGAGCGTCGGATATTCGCGACCGGTGGGAACTGGCGGCCAGCAACTGATGATACCGCGGTCGAACTCCGGACCGTACTCGTACAGCTCTCGTATGCTGACCACGCCCGTGTAGGTGACACCTGGAATCTCAGGGAATCCGACTACCGATTGCGGCAGCGGTGGGACAAGGGTGCCGTCCTGGAGTCGGGGCACTCGGCTTGATGGCGGTTCCGTCCCTGAAACAACCCATTCAGTCAACACCGCCAACAGCGCGCGCAGCGCTGGACCCGGACTGATCGGGTTCTGCAATTGCTGGCACAGACCGTGACCAGACCCCACACCGTGAGCGATGCTCGATAACAAATAAAACCGCACGTTCGGTGGATCAGGTAGATCCGTGGTGCCATCCGGTGTCGTAAGCGCTAAGGAGGCGCTCTTGAACCAGTAGCTGTTGGAATCATTCACCTCCAGAATCTTGGGACAGGTCCCGGACGCTTCGCATCGTGCGAGCACGCTGTCTGTCTTTCCCGTCAACGGATCGGTCAGCGTGATATAGGCGAAGGGAAAGAGTTGTTCGGGATAAACATGACTCCAGCGCTGGAATGCGGTCTGATTGGGTTGGGCAAAGCGGTAATTGAAGAAGCCGCCGCCAGAGCCATTGATGTATGGCATCATCCCATCGAATACTGGACGCCTGTGCTCGTCTTGGTTGAACCCCAGATGCAAGAATGGACGATGGAACCGCCCGGACTGCGACAATCCTGTGGCGGTCGTCCACTGCAGCGCGCCTGCGAGTGGATTCGGCGTTCCCTGCTCGTCAGCGCTGGCGTGATGCAGAAACGACACGACGTCACGCACGGCAGCGAAGCCAATGCCAGTGGCTTTCGGATTGATGGCGGGATACACGAACTGATAGATCTTTCCGCGTGCAAACGCGTTCTCTCCGTGTGCCTTCAGGATCCACATCTTCACCAGATCCTTTTTGCGGCGAATGGAGTCTGGATCAACATACAAGGTATAACCCTCAGCACC
>JAYVFX010000405.1:0-2147 GCA_043772795.1 Deltaproteobacteria bacterium | reverse complement strand
AGGTCTTCAAAGACCGCGCCCCGCAGCGCAAAGGTCAAATCAAACCGTTCACACAAGGCAAGTGGATGCACGCGCGCACCTTCACGGAACGCATCAGCCGTCCAGTCGAGGACTTGCCTCCAATGGTCAGGCGCATCCCACGTTTGCGACAGTAGATTCCATACCACTGGCCGTCCGCTTTCCCGTGACAGTCGCGTCATGTACTCCATGTCACGAGTACCAACCTTCGGAATGCCAGGCGGAATGACACAGACAGTTCCACGATGAAATTCTTTCAACGTGCGTGCTAACGCGACTGTTTCATCCTGTGCAGCGAAACGGCTTGGCACTGGCGTGCCCTCGCCATCAAAGTGGACAGGCCCATAGGAAGAGGAGAAGCCGAACGCTCCAGCTTTGACACAATCAGCGACAACGGCTTGCATCGCCTGTATTTCGGTAGCCGTCGCCTCACGCTTCCGCGCTTCATCGCCCATAACGTGGTAACGAATCGTCGAATGCGGTGCTAACGCCATCACATTGACACCCAGTCGGCGATCGAGCGCGTCTAGATACTCGCCATAGCTTTCCCAGTTCCACGGAACCCCGGCCTTCAAACTTGCCAACGGCATGGCTTCGACCTTGGCAAGCATGCGCGTGATATAGTCACGGTCTTGTGGTTTACATGGGGCAAGACCAAACCCACAGTTAGTCATGAGTACACTGGTAAATCCATGCCAACAACTCGGACTCGCCCACGGGTCCCAGAACAACTGGGCATCGTAATGTGTATGAACGTCAACGAACCCAGGAGCAACAACAAGACCACGGGCGTCAATAACTTCCTGCGCCCGGCCTTCAATCTTCCCCATCGCCACGATCTTGCCGTCAGCAACCGCAAGATCGCCGTAATAGCCGGGCATGCCAGCCCCATCAACGAGAAACCCATTTTTAATTAACATGTCGTATTGCATAGGAGCGCCCTCCTTTGTGGTGCATATGTGCACGGTACGCGTACTGTAGCGGAATTTTCATAGTTATGCCAAGGATTCCTCCTACTGCTCATGTCTTCCGCTAAATCATAGAATTACGCAAAATCTCACAGCCGGGTTTCGTCCGTCGGGTTTTCGTGTACAATAAAGTTGTAGATACGATACAGAAAGCGCGGATCAAGCACGGGAGGGGTTGATGGACAAGGTGGGCGGATGGTGCGCAGGGATACTGAGTTTCTTTCTCTTTATTTCCGCATGTTCGCAAACTACATCGATGAGACCAACCCCCCGGTTTGTTGCCTGGAGCCAAACAGATCCTACTACCCCAAAGCGAGTATGCATCCTTCCTTTTGCTGATAAAGTCAACGTCCCTGGACTCGCGAACCAGATACGACAGAGCTTTGCTGGTCATCTGAGTATCAAACATTTTGTCGACGCTGAATTGTATGAGGTGGATTCCCTCCTCCAGACTTTAGGGCCAGGCTGGCGAGCCCTTTCTGCTCAAGAGCTTGGGCGAGGGCTCAATTGCAACGCCCTCGCCTATGGCGAAGTAACGCAGGCGAGTCGTCTCTATCTGGCTCTATATTCTCAGCTTACCCTCGAAGGAAATATCCTGTTAGTTGACGCCGAAACCGGGCAGACGTTAGTCAAAGATACCTATGCCACTAAATTTCGCTCCGCAGGTGTACCGCTGTCGCCATTGTCCCTTGTTCCTGACGCGATAAGAAACCTCAGCAACCTTTCGGACGTCCAGATGGTTCGCGCAGTTGACGATCTTGGGCGCAACCTGGCAGACAAGGTTCCAGATCTACCGGCCCTACCGACGTCTCAGTCAGTTGCCCATGCTGCACCATCAGAGACGAAACCATCCGCGCCTCCTCCGACTTCCACCTCTGCGCTTCTTGTTGAGAAGAAGACATTCCCGCAACCGAAGACCGTCGCACAATTAGAGTCTTCCACCTTTGATGTTCCCCCGACAAGTACTCCTCCCAATACTAAGAAAGCGCCGAGTGCAGCAATCCCTACTGCCACAATAACCTCCACTAGCAGGCAAGACGAGGGCTATCGTCTCCAGGTCGCTGCTTTACGTACCCCAGGAGAAGCTCAACGCGTCATCCTCCTCTTACGGAGTAAAGGATACAAGCCAATCGTCGCTCAATCGGTGGGAACAAAACCCAT
>JAYVFX010000404.1:0-4271 GCA_043772795.1 Deltaproteobacteria bacterium | reverse complement strand
GCTGTATTCGCCTCGTGTGGCATTCTCGTCTCGTTCGGCACAGTCATTTTTTGTTTTCCCTACCTGCTGAAAGAGGCACACCCACACGCCCTCCGCGTGCCTTTACTCTATCGTGGAGCCAAACGTGTGGTCATCTTTTGGCATCGCTTTCGCAGGCCCGTGCTGGTCAGTTATGGGTTCGCCTTGCTGCTGTGTCTTCCTGGTTTGTGGTTACTCCATACCAGCGATAGTCCACGAGCGTTAAATACTCTTCCGCAAGATCTAGTGTCGCAAGACCAAGTGATCCGCGACATTATGCACCTGCCGCAAAGCCAAACCTATGTGATTGTGGAAGGGGGGACAGCCGAGGACGCACTGCAAAAGCTCGAACAACTGACGGCGCTTCTGGACACGCAGGTTGACCATCCGCCGGTTGAGTTAGGGCCAATCTTGACCTCATTTCTTCCTAGCCTCAAACAGCAAAAGTCAGATCTTGTGGCCACCCAACGCTTGCTTGACCACCGAGAGTTCATTACTCAGGAGCTTGTCCAGCTTGGGTTTGCACCAGAAACGCTTAAGCAATTTTTTCAGACGCTCGTCTCTCCAGCGGATCTCATGCTTCACCCTGAAGCGTGGCTGAAGCATGATGCGTCATTAGGGCTACGGCATCTGTGGCTAGGGAATACCGATGGCGCCTCGGCTACAACATCCATCCTTGTTCAGGTTGTATGTGTGAACGATATGGCTGCGTTTCAGGAACTGATCGCTACAGTTGACGGGGTCCATTTTATCGATCAGGTTGCAGACTTTACTCGGCTGTTCAAGCGGTATCGCCAGCAAGCCATGTGGCTGGTCAGCGGCGCCTATCTCCTCATCTTGGCGATTCTCGTCTGGTACTATGGCAAACGAGGTGGCTTAATCCTGCTACCACCAGTGCTCGCGGCGTTTGTTACTCTGAGTATTTTTGGTTACTTGGGTCACCCCGTTCACTTGATTCACACGTTAGTCTTGCTTCTCATTCTGGGGATGGGAGTTGATTTCACTATCTTCATTGCTGAAAGCCCGCCCGATGCCGGCCCAACGACCCTGCTCGCTCTGACGCTTTCTGCCTTGAGCACCCTTCTTTCGTTCGGTCTGTTGAGCCTGAGTGGCCAAGCTGTACTTCAGGCTATTGGCTTAACGGTGCTGATCGGTATTACGGCAGCCTTATGCTTGGCGCCGCTTGCATACTGGGGGCAGGCTCCCTCGTGAAACGCATTTTCCTTTTTCAGGTGCTTCTTTTCCTTCTACCAGGCTGTAGTCTTATGCCGTCCATGCTGACGCCTGCTTCGCCCTCATTGCCTCTTGTTCCCAGCTCCCTATATTATCCTCTCCTTTCTCCCCTGACGTTTGGTCGCTCTTATGTTGCTCAACATCTGCTTGAGGGCGACGCGCACGGCCAGCATTTCGAGATCCAAGTTCATGTTGAAATTGATCCGGACAACATCCTTCTCTTAGGTTTTACCCCGTGGCAGACGCGCGCGTTTGTTCTCCGCTATGATGGGAAGACATTGGACTGCAAAAACTTTACCGATCGCGAGATGCCCTTTCCCCCGGAGCTTATCTTGTCCGACCTCCAACAGGTCTTATGGCCAAGCTTACCGAATCAAAACGACTGGCAGGTAGCCGACGATCCTCACACGCATGAACGCCGCGTTTCTTTTCAGGATCGACTTATCACTCACATCAAGTATCATAAGGATTCCCTAACGCACGGCGATGTTGAGCTGTTCAATATCCCCTGGAACTACCAGTTACGTATTCACATACGCCAGGATGAGCCAGGACAGCAGCACAACTGAGCCTATATCTCCCTACCGCTAGGGCAAGTTGACCTGGTGGGGAATGGAGGCTACACGGTACAAGGAGCACTTACGCTCGCGGGTGAGCTTCAAGCGGGAGCAGTGGGCGAACCTAAGATGAGGAGCGAACAAGAGACGATATAATGAAAGAAGACGAAGCGAGCGTGGTGGAGCGGATCTTCTTTCTGTACTGAATGTAACAACCTGATAGTCTAGAGAGAAGGGAGCAGAGACGTGAGAGGTAGATTTCTGGTCGCAATCTTCATCGGTATCTTAGGTGTGGGAGTGCAGTCAGGGGAGATTCGCGCACAAGAGGAAGAATCAGACGTACAGATTAGCGATCCCTGGGAGCCCTTTAACCAAAAGATGTTCACGTTTAATCTTAAGGTTGATGAGTACGCGCTGCGACCAGTAGCAAAGGCATACGACGCGATATTGCCTGATGCGGCGCAACGCGGCGTGGGACGGTTTTTCCGAAATCTTGGCGTAGTCGAACGCTTCGCCAATAACCTCTTCCAAGGTAAATTCCCACGTGCTGGACAAGAAGTCGGGCGGTTTCTCGTGAACACGACCATGGGCTGCGCGGGTTTCCTTGATGTCGCCGATTCAGTATTTGGCTGGCAGGAACATCCGGAAGACTTTGGGCAAACTCTCGCAGTTTACGGTGTGGCTAATGGTCCCTATCTGGTGCTCCCCTTTCTTGGCCCCTCAACGGTGCGAGATATAACTGGTGCAGCTGTGGACGGAGCATTAAATCCGATGAATTATTTCCTCTCGACCCTCCAAGTGTTCGCAATCAAAGGTGGGATCCAGGTCGCTAGTGTGGTCAATTTTCGTTCAATGAACCTTGATCTTTTCGAGAATATTCAAAGCTCATCGGTTGATATGTACGGTGCCGTTCAAGACGGCTATGTGCAACGGAGAGAACAACTCATCAAGGAATAATCTCTCTCCTGGCCCGAGTAGCGTGTACGAGGAGGATATTATGGACGCTGTTTGCTCAGTAGGGCGGAAAATAGCGGTATTGCTATTGTTGGCATTCTCTACCAATGTCTGGGCGGCAGAATCGCCGATGGCGAGGATCCGTGACACCGTGGAGAAGGCCACCGCGATTCTTCAGGACCCAGCCAATCAAGGAAAAGAAAAATTTCAACTTCGCCTGGCCAAATTGCGCGTACTCGTCGAGCCACAGTTTGACGTGCGTGAGGTTGCCAAGCGTACGTTAGGCCCCTATTGGCACGAGCGCACGGAGGAAGAACGGCAAGAATTTATCCGTCTTTTCACGGATCTCGTACAGAAAACCTGGGGGCGTATGCTTGATCGATACAACACCAATGCACAATTCCTCTACGATCAAGAACGGATCAATGAGAATTTCGCCGAGGTAGATACACGAATCTTTGACCCGGTGCAAAACCGGGCATTTTCGCTCTCGTATAAGCTCCATCAGGTAGACAATCAATGGCTCATCTATGACGTGGTTGCGGAGAATGTCAGTATGGTGCGGAATTATCGGAACCAATTCAACCGCATTCTCAGCAAATCTTCTTACCAGGATCTACTGCAAGCCCTGCAAAACAAAATTAAGGAGCTCGACACAGCTCCGCCATCGACGCAGGCGCGTAGCGCCACGGCGGAGTAATTCCCTGGCACACGATGTGATTATGACACGTCGTTGTACCCGAGTGCCTCGCCAATGACGAATCCGTCATCTCGTAGATTGATGAAGGAGGGACTCTCAATGCAATCAAACCGAACAGAGACATGGCGAGAGATGTCTCTGCCAATGTGGTTTGAGGTGCTGCGCTGGACGGGTGTTATTAAAATCTCAACCCTACTACTATGCCTGACAATAGTCGGCTGCGCTACCAGTCGCAGTGAAATCAAACTGAGCCGTCCTGCGGCCATCGTACCCACAAGTACCGGCGCCGTGGGGCGGACGGTCCTTATACGTTCCGTCAAAGACGAGCGTGTTTTTGAGGAAGCTCCTCCAGATCCCAGCACTCCGTCGTTAGGTCACGGTGGAGCTGGGCAGGCATCCCCAGAGGTCAAAGCCCGTGCTATCGGTCGGAAACGCAACGGCTATGGCATGGCTCTCGGCGATGTTCTTCTCGAGGGAGGGCAGACCGTGGAAGGCGTGATCCGGGAGAACCTTACAGCAGCCCTACAACAGGCAGGCTACAGAGTCACTCACAATTCGGCTGAGGCAGGAATGTCACCGTTGGTGCTGGACGTACATATCAAAAAGTTTTGGGCATGGCTCAATCCTGGCTTTTGGGCGATCACGCTTAGCACTAATATTACAACAGACTTAGACATCAGCGGTATTGCTACCCCTACAGTCGTGAGTGTGCATGTCGAAGACTCGCATCAGATAGTGGCTGACGGGGCATGGATTGCGATCGTAGACAAAGCTCTTCAGGACTACCGTACCCAAGCTTCCGCCAAAAC
>JAYVFX010000403.1:0-5180 GCA_043772795.1 Deltaproteobacteria bacterium | reverse complement strand
CGATCGCAAACCCGTCCCAGGAAACAAAACCAAGAACCTAGGCGATTTGATGCTCTGGCTCTATGGCCGTGAGAGCTCCAACACGGACTCCTTGATTCGGTCACAGAATCCCGAGTCCCGACCTCAAGAGGCTTGACACCATACTCTTGACGGACGCAGGAGTGAAGGCGCTCCGCGACGGCCTGCCCTTAAGCGTGGCCCACGACATTAGCCAGGGAGATGAGCGCATCTTCCGCAAGTCTCTGCAGGATGCAAAGCAGGCGCTGCAGAAAGCACACGGCACACTCACGACAGGATACTCGTCCACGGAAGAGGATGTACTCAGCCTCGCTACCGATGTGGACAGCCTGGCACAGGCACTCGTTGACGCGATGGAAGCGAAGAAAACCAAGGATCGACGGGATGCCAGGAAAAAAGGTTAAGGCCACCAACCTCCTCAAAATCCCCTCCCCCGAAGCCGACGACAAACTGGTGAGTCTGGCGGACTGGGTCGAGATGAAGGCGCTCCTGGAAAGCGACGGCAACGCCTCGCTGGAAGATCTGGCGCGAGCCCTTCAACGCGGATATTCGATCAAGGAAGCGGAATCGCGAATCCTCGCAAGCGACGTGTTCGAAGAGCTCAAGGATCGCGAGACGCACTGTGCGCCCCCTTCCCGCGAGGGACCTGCCTGGCAGTATCCGTTCAACGTGAACAAGACGGGAAACCTGCTCTCGATGCGAATGAAGCTCACGGCCAACTCACGGACCGGACTCCTCTATGCGTTCATGCTTGTTTCGAGCCGTGCGGACATGGACAGTCAGCGCAAGCTAGAGAATCTTGACCCGGCGGTAATCTTCGAGCAGCTCTGCGCAGATGTCCTCTTGAATTTTTGGGGCGGCAAGACGCCGCTGTCCGGTTCGCTCGTCTTCGGGACGGCGAGAAAAAAAGCGGTACACAATAGCGCGTTCCACGCCAATATCGAATATCTCTGTACGCAGATACGCGAGGGGCGCGGCATGAAGGCGGGCGCTAAGACGCCCGGCGCTGGCGACGGAAAGCTCGACATCGTAGTGTGGCGTGTCTTTTCGGATGGCCGGGCCGGCGGTTTGATCGGCTTCGGCCAATGCAAGACGGGCGTTCACTGGAAGGAACACCTGACCAAGCTGCGGCCGAGTAACTTCTGCCGGAAGTACTTCGCGCAGCCACTCATCATCGAACCCGTCCGCGTGTATATGGTCCCGCACCGGGTCGACATCAACGATTGGGAAAGCCATGTTGGCGAGGGAGGGTTGCTGCTGGATCGTTGCCGCCTTGTTCAGTACGGACACACCGTCTCCAGGGACGTCACGAAGAATTGCCGCACCTGGCTCATCGCCGCCTTGGATCGGCAGCGCAAAGGAGACTTTATAATATGACGCGGCGACGGTTCCACGCGCTGTGCCCGTACTTCGCGATGTTCCCTGAGAGTTTTGCCGAGTATTGGATCAAGCGTCTGACCAAACCGAACGATACCGTTTTGGACCCGTTCAGCGGCCGGGGGACGACGGCCCTGACGGCGCTCTTGTACGGCCGGCATGCAATATCGAGCGATGTGAACGACGTCGCCGTTTGCCTCACCAAGGCCAAGACAAGTTCTCCTTCCTATAAGCGGCTGCGGTCGCGGCTCACAGAGCTGCGAAGAGAGTTCGACCCGAAGGCGTGGAAGAAGCCCGCCGAAGCCGCAGACGAGTTCTTCCAGTATGCGTATGCTCCGGGGACGCTGCATCAGTTGCTCTATCTGCGAACATCCTTGGATTGGAAGCAGTCGCGGGTGGATAACATGCTAGCGGCGCTCACGCTCGGTTCCTTGCACGGTGAAGCGACATCCAAGCGTTACCTCAGTAATCAAATGCATCGGACTATCAGCACCAAGCCGCGCTACTCCGTGAACTTTTGGAAGGCCCGCGACCTTGTTGCGCCGGAACGCGACGCGTTTGCCTTGCTGGGCGATATGGCGGCGTTCCGCTACGAATCGCCCATCCCCGAAGGTAATTCTGTCGTGCTTCACACTGATATGCGGAATCTGCCTCGTGTCATTGACACAGAGAAGCAGGGACCGCTTCGTTGTGCGATCACGTCTCCGCCCTACCTGAACGTGACGAGTTTTGAGGAGGACCAGTGGCTGCGACTCTGGTTCCTCGGCGGACCCTCATATCGTAAGAAGGGTAATAATATACTTGCCTAATACAGACAACAATGGTAGGCTTAGAATGGATTAGCCACCACGTTCGAAACCAGGAACCCATTGAAAACCATCCTCTCGCGTGATGATGGCTACCTGAGGGTCCCCGCCAATGGCCTTGCAGTTGACAGGGTCTCGCTTCTTAGCTTCAGGGCTGGAACATGCTGCAATGAAACGCAGTGCCTCTTCTATTAGCAGGTTTACGTTTTCACTCTTGTGTCTACGGGCAACTGGAAGAACTTGTTGAAACTGGTCCCTAAACGCCTCATCCTCATCCAGCATTTTTTCGATCACAGGAGACCCATAAAAGCGGTTGCCGAGTTCAGTGGGTCTTGGCGAAACTTCTTCCAACCCCAAATCCCCATTCCTATAAACAAAGCTCGCAGTAGCACGTTCCGGCTTCCCTGAGAAGTACCCGACCATAAAAAATGTGACAATCTGCTCTTGGCTAGGGAACTGTATAAACGGATTTACTTCGCAAACCGACAACAACCGTTCACCGACACAAGTACTGATGTGATTCATGTAGGAATGCAAGCTATTAAACCCATCCGTGTTGGTAGCCTTCATTTCGTCTGCGTATGCCTGAGAAAAATCAAAAACGGCTTTAAACGTCGTGTCCCTTCGGTCACCTAAACCGTAATCACCCATCATGGCATAGGCAAGGCTGGTGCCCTCACTTGTGCCCCTTACGGGAAAGATTTTCTGTAGTCGCCAGTTTGTTTCCTTCTCCCCCTCGACCTCAAGACCATCAGCGGCGAGGGCAAACCCCTCACTCGCGTACCCGAGTACTACCGCTGTGGCCATGGGCACCACTTTAGCGCATCTCGGTGGAATCGGACCAGTTCCTCGTATAGCCATTGGTCGTATAATCCTTTACCTGCCCAGATTGGACAGTAAAACTGGACATGGAACAGAATCAGGGCAATGCACAGAACGCCTCTACCGATGTAGAATTGTCCCTTGCTGCCAGTGCCCTACCCACAACCCAAGTCTTCAAATTTGAAGATCCCGATCCTGGAGGCCAAGTGGAATTTCGTTTGACCTATAGAGGACCATTGAAGGCGGAAGGGGGTGGCAACAGTCGGACCAAGGATAAACAAAAACTGCGCAAACACTTCCATAGGCAGATGCGTGAGTTGTGGATGCAACATTCAGATTTACGAGCGCAGTCACAAGCCTACTTCTATAAGAGCAATCAAGGGGAGGATGGTATAAAAAATATTCAGGTCGGCCCAAACATGGCAAAGGCCAGTAATGTTAAAGTTTGGGTCGAGCACGTCGCGGACGATTACGTTCGATGTGGTGGGCGCTTCGTACCGCTAATACGTGAAGCTAATGGTTTGACATGTGCTCTGGACATATTGTTCTTACGTCGTGACGCTCCTGGTGGACTGATAGTACACGGGGCTGATGGCGGTGACATAGACAACCGCATAAAAACCCTACTGGATGGGTTGAAGATGCCAAAGACTGTGAGCGATTTAGGTGGCCTTCCGATTGACCATGACGAGAGCCCATTTTACTGCCTCTTGGAGGATGATCGATACATTACCAGTCTATCTGTCACAACCGATAGGCTCTTGACTCCTCTAGAAGGTGCTGAGAACATGAACGACGTTCATCTGGTGATACGTGTGACGGTGACAAATCCAGGAGCCATCTTTGCCGGGAATAAGCTTGTTTAACCCAACACCGAGAGCATTTGGGTACCATGAAAGTGAGGAACGATGATGGAGCCAACCACGAAACTCCCCGAATGTCACGAAGGCCCGGAAGCCGCCAAACGATTCGACGCCATGATGGATTCCATATTGGCCACGCCTCATACGCTTATCGAGCGACGGCAGAAAGTCTACCGCAAGGGAGTGGACGCAAACACAAATCGAAGAGGACCGAAGCGGAAGGTAAAACCCTCCGCTTCCCCCGACCCTGCCGTTTGCCCGTGTGTTTGTGTTTCCTCCACGTCGGTCTTGTCGGTGAGTTCCTTGTACATGACGCGCTTGCCGAAAATCTGGGAGACGGCCAAGTCAAACCGATCTGCATCGTTCATGCCCAGCCGATTGTTGTAGCGGAACGCCTGCTCGTCCAAGTAGCGAAACAGATGAAAGGGTTCTACGCTCACGGAGGTACCGCCAAGGGTCCGCTTGAGCAGGCTCCAGAAGTTCTCCAGCCCGTTGGTATGGGCTTCACCGTTCACGTACTCCACGGCGTGGTCAACAACTTCATGCTGGAATTCATCCAGCCCTTCGTAAGATTTAAGCGAATCAGTGAAGATCGCCGAGCCAGCGAGCACGTGCTCGCGAATCTCAGCTTGCAAGGCTTTCTTCTTGCGGTTCGGGATGACCTTGGTAATGACCTTGCCTCCGCGCTCCAGAATGCCCATTACAGCGGTTTTGTCCTTACCGCCAGTGCCAGTGATCTTTTCGGCGTGCTTGTCACGGTGCATGTTGCGGGCCTTGCCACCGATGAAAGTCTCATCTGCTTCAATCTGCCCAGAGAACTTGTTGCCGCTCTTGCCCTGATGGGACAAACGAATGCGGTGCAGCATGAACCATGCGGTTTTCTGGGTTACACCAAGGGCGCGATGAATCTCATAGGAGCTAATGCCGTTCTTGGCGTTAGTGATGAGCCACATGGCAGGAAGCCACTTGTCAAGGCCCAGCGGAGAGTCCTCAAAAATCGAGCCAGTCTTGATGGAGAACTGGCGTTGCGGGTGACGGCTGCTGCACTGCCACCGTTGTTGCTTGGCCAGGAAGCCTACACTAGCGCTTCCGCAAGTCGGACAGGTAACCCCATTCGGCCACCGTTTCCATACCAAGTACTCAAGGCAGTTGGCAGGGATGGCATAGTGTTTGATCGCGTCTTGAAGGGTGGCCGGTATCTTGGGTCCCATGTAAAGAGTATACCGGGAAACCATGTATTAGGCAAGTATATTATTACCCTAAGAAGGGCACGGTGTCGCGTGACGATCGTCAC
>JAYVFX010000402.1:0-1868 GCA_043772795.1 Deltaproteobacteria bacterium | reverse complement strand
GACCCATATCCGCTCAGTTGTGATAGATGCCGTCATGCTCGCCCTTAGAGTTGTCTCCTCACCTCTTTGGAGAAGTTGGCAACCTATCTTGATCTTGGTGAGGCCTTTAGCCTTTTGCGTCAGCGGGAGTCGCATTCTCGACTCGGAGAAAAATCGAGTCCTGGCGCACGTAACCCACTTTCCCCTTAGGAGAGAGCGTACCAAGCCAGCCATTCTGTGAGCTAACAACAAGGAAGAGTCCAGACCTGATCGCTCCGACCTCCTCCGCGTTGTCATTGGCCTCGGCACGAATGGGAACTGGAGTTTCCGCGAACATTCTATACCGGCCTGGCCATGCGTTTTTGACTTGTGAAACAAAAGTCCCTGGGTCAATCTTCTCCGGCACCAAGAGAAGTGGATAGAAAACTTTTACCTCTCCCCCTTGTGCGGAGGTAAATCGCCAGTCTTTGACGGCGGTCTCAATGGCCTGCTGCAGGTCGAGGGAGACACTGCCGGTGACATGGGCTATTGCTTTTTTTACTTGGCCTTCTGGGGCAATATTCATTTCTAGAACTACGACTCCGAGTGCTTGTGAATTTTGCCCAATATGGGCGCTGTAGGCCTCACGAATTCCTTGCAAGCGCTCCTCCACTTGCGAGCGGAATGCACCCGTTCCACGTACCTCGTCATTCTCATCTGCACCAAAAACGCGAAGCAGTGGTAATTGTCCAGCTGTTATCACTTGTCCGACAAGCTGTGGCGGTAGTGGCGGCGACAACACATCAGAAGAGTCCTTCTTTTTTGTGTCTTCATTTGCGGGGTCTTTCTCTCTACCAACACTCGCTGTTGTTCCTTCCGCTGGAGGTTGAATAACCAGCCCTTTCTGAGAAGGAGAGAACATCTTGATAGCAAAGAAGCCCACGAGGAGCAGTGCTAGTACCCCAACAGCTAGTCCACCCCATTTCTTCAGAGCGTTGGACTGCAGCCAAAGCGGAGGCAACGAGACTGAGGGTTGAGCAGTGCGCGATTCTAGAGGCGGCTCTGGCAACGAAGATACAGGTGAGATAGGACGCGGCGGGGTCGGTGGTGTAACACGGCGAGGAGCAGTACCAGCCGCTTCTTTGACAGATGCCGAACGTCGGGGTGGCGGAGCGACTTTGACTGGCTCCTCCTCAATACGAGAAGGCCGAGGTGGCAACGGAGCAATCACGATCGGATCCGCCGCTCCTGCAGATGGTGAAGCAACAACCGTTGGTGCGAGGGGATTCTGCGGTGGTGTACGTGGAGGGACGTCGCGCGGTAAAGTCGTCCCACAAAGACTACACTCGCTCTCATCCGGCTGTACGTTGTGACCACATGTCGGGCACTCACGCGTCAGTCGTAGGAACAGCTGTACGGTTGGATCATCAGCCATAGTAGCCTCACTCCATGTCAATCAATAACGACCATATTCACTTTTCCCAACAAAAGTCACATTCCGGGGGTGGAGTGTGTCCACCTGAATTCCCCGCAGGTGTCTCCTTAGGCGAAATAGGGGGTAGCACCCGAGGACGTTTTTCCGGCTTCTTCTCTGGGAGAGGTGGTTTTGGCAGTAGCGGTCCTCCAGTATTCTCAGGTGGAGGGAGTTTAATCTCTGACCTGCCTGTCTCCTTAACCACTGGCCGGGCTCTGCTAACCGGGGGTAGCAGTGTTCCTGCACGAAATGCAGCCTGCGTGTCTGCTATCCAGTTCACCGCTTTGATCGTTCCTCCCCGTAACGCCCGTTGCATTGGAGTCGCCGTTTCACTTGCAGCAGTTGCCAGCTTTTGACCAAACAAGCCACCGATTGTCTCGCCCGAGTCGCCTGGTGTTCCCTCAACCGACGTACGGGCGATTAGTTTCCCTGTCTT
>JAYVFX010000401.1:0-3272 GCA_043772795.1 Deltaproteobacteria bacterium | reverse complement strand
GTGAGTAATCGCGAACCTGAGTCGCTGCCGGCTTTTGCGAAAGCGTAACGGTGTAACGGTATCAGGCCGGAGGCTCGTAGTATCAACGCGCGGCGCAGCGGCGTCGCAAGACAACGCTCTTACTATAAGGAGTACTGTTTATGAGGACATCACACATGATCGGGAATACACGGGGAGGCGGCAGGAGGCTGTGGACAGGGAATCGACAAACTCCAGCAGGCCGCAGCCTACTGACCCGGCGCTTAAATCTCGTCGGGAGCACAGGACTGGCGGGAGCACTAGCTCTGGGGCTACTCTTCGGAGGCTTGGCAGCGCCTGCCGCAGCCCTAGCAGCCGAAGTCGTACAGCTGAAGCTGACCCCGTCCTCTCCACAACTCGCCCAGTGCATGCCCGACGCCAAGCTGGACGTCACGGTGAAGCTCACCACCGATCGCGTGGGCTTCGATGTCTTTGAGATTCGCGCCCGTAACCTGCCCCCTAACCGTGACTTCACCGTCTTCTTGCTTGAGAAGGCTGGGGCGCCATTCGGCGCAGCCGAGTACATCGGTGACTTGAGTACTAACCCGAGCGGCAACGGCCACAATACCTTCCGTCTGATCGTCCAGGAAGCCTTTTCATCCACGCTCGTCAACGGCACTCGCGTGCGGGTCGACCTCAACCGGGTTGGCGTCTGGTTCGCCGACCCCTTGGACGATGACTTCTGCCTGGGCCCCAACAGCCCCGTGACGCCGTTCGACGGTGACAACGAGGCTGGCGTGCAGGCCTTCAACTCTGCTAACGCCGAGCCGCTGCCCGCCCCGTAGCCGCCGTGTCCCAGCGTTCACGCCGGATGCCCCTGGCGGCTTGTCCACCAGTGCGGCGCCACGAGCAGAATCGTAGTCGTAGGGTGGGCTATGACCCACCCTACCAGTCGGCGCCTTAACTGTCTGATTGGCAGGTGCAACCCGCTTGATGGTGCTACTGTGGCTCAGGTAAACCATTCGCGTATACAGGCACTCGTTGTTCGCCCAGCCGTGAAACCGAAAAGCGGTATGTGCCGAGCAGCGCAGTGCCACTCTTGTCCTGAGCGACTAACCCTCCGTGAAATTCCATACGTCGACTCGGCGTTTGCTCCTTCAACGGTCGTTGGTGTTGCAGGACGCAGCGGAGTTCCTGCCCTGCCCGCGGCCAACGTGCGAGATGTACGGTCACCGCGATCCCGGCATAGATGCGCTTTTCAATATCGTCGGCAATCGTTACATCCGGTTCAGCAGCGAACGCAAGATCAAGCTGCCTCATATATGCGCGGGCACTTTGCCCAATCGGCCATAACAGTGGCGGCGCGTCTTTGACTTCATCGCCACTCGCGATGATCGATTCTGTGCGCCACAGTTCACGGTCAGTTAGGCCATCGGCAATTGCCTGACTGATGTCATACGGAAGTGGCCGCGTCTCTTGTCTCTTCGTGTAGATCATATGCCACTTGCCGACTCGACCATTGCTGTCGTCCCCTTTACTGAAATGAATGCGAAACACACGATCTTCAGGCCAGACACCTTCTATCTCTTCCAGGGTAGCATTGACGGTATCCCCTTCTCGTGCACCTTCTTTGAATTCAGCGCTGTAACCGACCAGCGACATCTCGTTCCTGGAATTCTCGCCCAGAGCTGTAAACCCGGCTTGATGTGCACGGGTGAGCATCCGTGGGGCGGCAAGGGTCCCCACGGGGTTAAGCATTTTTTGTGTGACAACAAAGGTATCGATGTGCTTCATTGTTGATACTTAAAGCGGCGTGTACCACACACGCTACGAACTCTTACAGGTGTAATACTGCTTTCCCGGGAACGCCACGGTTATAGAAATTGGTGGCGACTTTGGCAATGTCGGTCCACGGCGCTTCAAGTTCAATGGGCGGCCGCACTGCACCCTCGGCGACGAGCCTAGCCAAGCGGGCCAGTCCATCTGAGGCCGGTCGTGTTTTTACTTCGTGAAAGAGAATAAAGCCATAGAGAACGGTCCCCCCCACCATAAAGAAATTGCGGGCGTTGAAGGTAACGTCTGGTGATGCAGAGACGCCACATGTTACGCACACGCTGTCTGGAGCGAGCATGCTGAGTGCAGCACCAAGCGCCGATCCACCGACCGACTCAATCACCATGTGATACGGGCCGAACTTGCTCGCTGGACTAATATCGTCGCCAATGACGACTTCGTGCGCTCCTGCATCGCGAGCGTATTTTTCACGTTCTGCTCGTCGGACCACTCCGATTACATGTGCGCCCCCATGTCGTGCGAGTTGGCAACCAAAAACTCCCACACCACCTGAAGCGCCGGTCACTAAAACAGATCGATTCAACAATGACCCATTGGCGCGATCAAGTGCGTACAGAGCAGTCAGTCCAGCGACCGGCAGTGTTGCTGCCTGAGCAAATGAAACAGAATCGGGAAGAACGGTCAAAGAATGCGTAGGCACGGCGACCTGCTCGGCCCACGCACCAACTGGTAACAAGCCGACCACACGCGCACCGACTTTTGGGCCGGACCGATCATCTGCAGCTTTTTCTACCACACCTGCAAAATCCCACCCTGGACGCCAACCTGCATCGGCGGTTAATGAGCGACGAACCTCACCTAAATTGAGAGAAATCGCTGAGACTCGGACCACTGCCTCTGAGGGAAGCGGGGACGGTGCTGCCACTTGCTTCAGCGTCAAGCGACCTTGAACATTGGGATCAACGACGACTGCGCGGATATGGTCCATGACGATAGTTCTCCTTTATTTTAAGATAGGCGTGCATTACGTGATTTGTGTTACGTGGTGCGTGAAACTCGGAGTTAAGGGTTGGGAGTTAGTTCCCTCCCTGCAAGCCTTACGTGCCCATCACTTGAGGCTTGTTCCGTTTTTCCCCTACAGCCTTGCTCTACTGACTACTGACTACTGACTACTGACTACTTCTTCTTCACCGCAACGCTATCGTCGGATCTTTTTGGCGCGGCAAGTTAAACCACACCTCATCGCACACTTCTATTTCATCGTTTTCTAACGTGAGATCTGTTGCCGGTAAGGCTTGGTGGAGTTGTTCAGCTGACGTTGCCCCAAGGATGGTCGAAGTGATGCCAGGTTGCGCTAGCACCCACGCAATAGCGACTTGCACGAGTGGTTTGTTCCGTGCGCTAAAGAAGTCTTGTAGATGGGTGACTGCTGCAAACTGCGCTTCCTGCCAGTAGCGTTTGTGGTAAACCCCCCAGATCTTGCTGTTGCGTGCGAGGTCAAAACGAGTGTTCGCTCCAGG
>JAYVFX010000400.1:0-6876 GCA_043772795.1 Deltaproteobacteria bacterium | reverse complement strand
GTCGCGCTCGGTGCTATCGCTTCCGGCGAAAGTATTGGACCGAGGAGTCGTAGATTCTGACGTGGTTTTTGACGAGGGAAGCAATTACGTAGCTCAGGTTGTAGTCGACTTGGGTGCCGGAAAGGAGTTGCAGAAATTCTCCTTCCCTATTCAAGTCGCCCTATGGTATAGGGCAATGATTAAACCGGCATTGATGGTCGTTGGATTGCTCATATTAACGGCAATTTCCGTGATTCGGTATCGAATGAGTTCGCGACAACAGGAAGAGTCTTCAGTAGGCAGAAGAAGGGTACGCCGAGTAGCAAATTAAGGAGGGTTCTGTATGGCACAGTCACAAGCGGTGCGGCAGGCGCCACGAGAGAATGGTCACAGTGCAACCACGGTTGGGCATTCCGCCAAACCGACAGGGTGGATGGTTGGCTGGAAGTCGTTGTTCATCAGCTGCGCGTTGTTAATGGCAGCGAACGTATTTCTCTGGTTCTGGAATTACGCCTATATGTTCACAGCCGGTTTGAACTCCGCGAGTATGGAATTTACGCGTTATTACCGCTCACTTTTCTGGGGTGAGGTGATCACGTTGGGCGTGTTTACCGGTGTATGGTTTGGCTGGTTGATTCGCACTGGCCGAGAGATACAAGGACAACCTTGTGAGCGCTCTGAAGAGGTACGACGAATCGCAGTTCTCTGGAGCTTGGTAGGAGCAACGAGCCTTACGGTATACTTGATGGCAAGTTTCTGGCCCAATTGGGATGGTTCGTGGCATCAAACGATGGTGCGCGATACCGCACTCACACCGACGCACATTCCGATGTTCTATTTTTTCTTCCCCTTGTCTGTAACCTTAGCCGTCGGTTCCTATATTTACGGGCGTTTTCACATTCCTGCTTTGTACGCACGAGAGAAAGGTTTCCCGTGGTCGTTTTTCCTACTGATTAGTGCGTGTGCGTTGGAATGCATGACCGTTGCTGCCAATGAATGGGGTCACAGTTTGTGGCTCTCTGAAGAGATTTTCTCGGTTCCTTTCCACTGGCCGTTCGTTGTGTACGGCTGGCTCGCTAGCGGCATGTTTGCGGTGTGGGGCGAAACGATCATTCGCCTATTCGAAATTGAGAAGGCAGAGGAAGTTGCGAACTCTGGCGCGTCGTTTGATCGCCAGGCTGTCACGGATTAACGTGCGGAGAATGAAGAATGCCGAATGAGAAATTGGAACGGAGAGTCCTTAAATTCTTCATTTTGCATTTTTCATTCTGCATTAGCATAAGGGGAATATCTCATGGCAGCAGGGACCACAACAGTAACTGATATTGCCGATGCCGCCGGACGACAAAAACGGCTGGAACTCAAAGCACTCCTGAACAAAGAATACAAATGGATTGATCGGAGTTTCGACATCGTCTTTTGGGTAACGGCGATTTTTGTGGTCGCCGGGGCGGCAGATATTACCAAGCAGTTGTTTGCCGGCGATTGGGACTTCTGGACAGATTGGAAAGATCCGCAGTGGTGGCCGGTGATTACGGCGTTTGCCACGATTATTATTCCATCTGCGCTGCAGTACATCCAATGGGCGGCGTGGCGCTTCCCGACCGGCGCGACATATACCTCCTGCTGTTTCTTTCTCGCTGCCTGGGCTGGACGTTACTTCAACTGGCATATCGCGGAGAGCTACCCGATGAACTTCGTGTGGCCCATCTCCACCGTATGCGCTGGGATCATCCTTGACTTCACGTTGATGAAAACGAAGAGTTTTCTCATTACGTCTTTTGTCGGTGCACATATCTGGGCAGTGCTGGTGTGGGCGTACAATTACGTTCCACTGGCTCCTTTTCTCCAGCCTGCCATGTTTATGGATCATGTGTTAACGGTGGCAGATGTTCAGGGCATTGTGTATATCCGCTCACAGACGCCTGAGTACTTGCGGCTCATTGAGCGCGGTGCGCTGCGTAGCTTCCTCGGTGAGACCCAGTACGTCTCTCTTGCGTTCGGTGGCACAGCGGCCTTTGCCGGTTATTGGGTTGGTCAGTTCATAGGCCGATACCTCGCGGTATGGCCGATTCGGCGTTACATAAAGACGCTCTAGAAACATCTTGTACGCATGGGGAACTGGATGAATACCCGAAGGGTCGTATCGTCTCGACAAACTTGGCTGATGCGCACGACCATGTTGACTTACCTGCTCGTGCTGCCTGTACTGGCACATGCGCATGGCGGAATGGGACCGGACGAGGTAGGTCCTCCCCTTGGCACTGCAAGCCTGCTCGGGTTTGTTAGCTACTGGGTGGTGCTGCTGTGGCCTTCAGCCAGAAAGAGAGCTGGGGAACAGGTCGGACCCAACGGGCAAAACGCTTCCACTTCAGAAACTGTCACACGTCCACGTAGGAAGAAAAATCCGCGCGTGAAGCGCATTGCCCATCTACGTAAAGTCGAGACGGGCAGACAGTTATCCAGTGACGAACCTGCGAGGAGGAAAGCAAGCGATGGATAGGAAGCTTTTGACCATCCTTATAGCACTGACTCTTGTAGTAACAGCTAGTGTCGCGAAAGTACTTGCGCATGGGGAAGCCGGTGATCAACCGTTCCTCAAGAATATGACGACTGCCTTTTACGACGTGTCTATCTCACCTTTGGAGGTCGAAATTGGCCAGCCTGTCACCGTGACTGGAAAGGTTAAAGTGCTTGTGACCTGGCCGCAGACGCTGCAGGCCCCGGATATCGCGGCGGTTGTTCCCGTTGTCCCAGGCCCCGTGTTTGCTCTGAAGGACCGAACTATTAACGGCCAGCCTTCGGTCGGCTCGTTTTTTGTTGAGAAGGGTGGAATCTATGAGTTTAAGTTGACACTCCTCGGTAGACAACCAGGGAAGTGGCATGTTCACCCAGGGATGGCAATCCATGGAACCGGCACATTGGTCGGGCCAGGTGAATGGGTCACGGTGAAGCAAGGCGCTGGGAAATTTGAATTTCCGCTTACCCTGTTAGATGGCAAGACTATTGAGCTGAACACCTACGGTGGACAGTTTGTGTGGTGGTGGTCGTTTGCCGGATTTCTGCTGGGGATGGCCTGGATGGTGTACTGGACATTTACGAAACGCACAGTGACGAACCTTGCGGTGACAATGCAACTTGCTGTGAATGACGATGCACCTGATATTGGTCTTATCACCCCACGTGATCACATGTGGATGAATATCATTGCTGGTTTAACTGTTGCCTTGCTCATTGTTGGCTGGACGTACTCTGCGACATCGTACCCTGTTCGATGGCCGCAGCAGACGGACTGGATTACCCCGCGCCATATTTCGTCGGGTCCGTCGATGGCTGAGGTACATACAAAGGGTGCCACCTATGACGACGCAACCGACACGTTAGTGATGAAAGTGCAGGTCAAGAATGTTGCGGATAGCGCTATTGATGCGAACCGTATGATCGTTGGACTTGCGACATTCGTGAAGGGTGGGGAGCAAGAGCAAGCGAAAGCTGGCCCGCGTGACTATGTCGGATCACTGCAAGTGCAGCCGAATGAGTCCATCGCTCCAGGCGAGACGAAAGATCTGACCTTGACAGTTGAGAGCAAGATCTTCAGTACTGCACGGCTGATTCCGTTGCGTGACCCCCAGCAATTTGTTGGGGCGGTCCTCCAATTTCAGAACGCCCAAGGTGGTCAGCAACTCGTGACCGTGCGCTCCGGCGTCGTGCCGACGCAGTTCCGTGGGCAGTTTTTGCCGTAATACATGAGGCGGGGAGTTCAGCTTCCCGCCTTCCGCTTTTCTTGCTGCAAGATGATTCATTATGGGAGCAACTCACGTTACCGTCACGGTTAGAAACCCGGCTGATCTAGACAAAGCGTGGGAAGGGCTTTTTCTAGTCGATACTGGAGCTGCAGATTCACTGGTTCCCAGGCAGCATTTGGAAGCCATAGGTCTCGAACCAAAAGGGAAACGAGTATACGAGCTAGCTGATGGTAGCGAACTCAAGCTGGATATTACCGTAGCTCAGATTGAATTCATGGGAGAGCTTGTTGGGGGAACCATCATTTTCGGGGAACCGAACGCCGAACCTCTCCTTGGCGTTACTGCTTTAGAGTCCGTTGGCATCGAAGTTGACCCTCGGAACCAGAGACTCAAGAGACTCCCCGCCGTCAGGCTCAAAAGTATGAAGAGAAAATCTTCATCAGGCTGCCAAGAGTAAATAGCGCTTCACTTTTCATTTTTCCTATTCCTCTACTACATTGCCAAACCGTTGTCGGTATCTTTCGAGCAGTTGTTCTGCTTGGTCAGCGCGTTGGCGCTCGTGTTCGGCGCGCTGTTCCGCTTGCTCGGCACGTTGTCGTTCGTGCTTGGCTAATTCCTCGGGCGTCGGGAGTAGGACTCCTGCTGGCGTCATCCACCGTAACCACTCATCGCGCACCACCAAATAGAGACCTGCCTGGGGGGAATACACCCGTCTTTGTTCATCCGGCTCGACAGTCTGATAGCGACCGTTCTGCAGATGGTAGGCAACGAAGTCGGGAGACAACGGATCGTAGAGATAATACTCAGTGGTGTGGAATACCCGCTCATAGAGCGTTTTCTTCTCGCCGGTGTCGATCTCTCGGGTGGTATCCGACAGCAATTCAATAATGATGTCGGGAAAGCGCATGCCCTCTTGCCATACCACCCAACTTTTGCGCTCGCGATTGTCCACGTCGAGCACGAGGAAAAAATCCGGCCCGCGAAATTTACGGCGGCTCTGTGGATCGTAATACAGAAACATGTTGCCGCTGACATAGTAGTTGGTGCGCTCGGCCCAGTATGTCTTCAATGAATAGATGAGTGAAATCATTTGATCTCGATGGCGCGGGGTTTCCATAGGCTCTCCATCATCACTCGGCAAATCGTCTTCTGTGGGCAGAGCTGCAATATCCGCGAGAATGTCGGGTTCGGTGATGGGTTCGTCCCAGGATAGCGTGTCGAGACTCATACGCACTCCTTACAAGCAAACGGTAATAGCAACCAATATCGTAGGTGCACGAGTAAGCTGCTGACTGAATGATGTCAAGCTGCGTGGGATAGGGCGGAGGGACTTTGAAGATACCGCTGGCAAAGCACCATACTCTACCTTCGCCCGGAGCTAAAGACTCCGGGCTCAATGCACAAAGGCGGCTGAAGCCGCCTGAGAGCCTGGTTTACCAGGCCCTTCGACAGGCTCAGGACAGGCTTTGTTGCGTGAGGCCGACGATTTATCGTCGGGTGACGGCTTTTTCGCATTCTTAATTCTCCATTTTCCATTCTCCATTATTTGAGTCCCGCCTTGCGCAGGGCGGTAAGATACCGCTCTAGGTCCGCTGGATTTTTGAAAGGGAGTTTTTGCCCGTACACTTTTAGGGAGAACTGAGGACTGATCCTCAAAACCTCCGCCACTTCAGCCCGGGCCTCTTCCTCTCGCCCTAACTCACTATAGAGAACGGCCAGCACGGTGTGGCCAGACAGGAAATCAGGGTTACGGGTAAGAGCGCTCTTCTGAGCTGCGACCGCCTCTTGGTACTGCCCGAGCAAGCGATAAGCAAAGCTTAAGATCGTTGGGTAATACTCAGGATAATGGGGATTGAGGCGCATCGCCTTTTCTATCACCCCAATAGTTTCCGCCGGCCTCCCTGAATAATTGAGAATTTGTCCCAACCAGGCGTAACTTTCCGCATCATTCGGATCGAGGAGGATTGCCTGCTCTCCTTCAGCAATAGCTTGGTCGTGCTGCTTCTTAAACAGATAGAAATTCCCTAACAGGGCATGAGCCATGGACAAGGAATCATTCAGGGCGATGGCTCTTTGCGCCGAGTCAAAAGCCCAATCCAGACCCTGGGGGTCCTGGTTCCATTGCCAGATCCAATCTACCCAGTAAACAAAGGCCAGCGAGGCGTACGCCTCCGCATACTTTGGGTCTATCGAGATAGCCTTCTCAAACAGTTGTCTCGCTTGGGCATTGGTCTCTTTTGTGAAGTGCAAATGTTGCTCCATCCCGCGCAAGAAATAGTCATAGGCTTCCAGATCGTGTGTGGAAGTCCGCCGAAACCGCGCTTGTTCCTCTGGCGTGAGAGTGACTTTGAGCGCGAACATGATCTTTTGGGTCACTTCATCTTGCACGGCAAAAATGTCCTGCATCTCCCGATCATAGGTCTGCGCCCACAGATGTCCTCCCGTAGCGGCCTCGATTAACTGCGCCGTCACGCGCACTCGGTTGTCCGCTTTGCGCACACTCCCTTCTAGTACATAGTGTACCCCCAGCTCACGGCCCACGTCCTGCACTTTTACCGCTTTCCCTTTATAGGTGAAGGCTGAGTTGCGGGCGATTACAAACAGACTGGAGAGTTGGGCAAGCGTAGAGGTCAGCTCCTCGGTCATCCCGTCGCTGAAATACTCCTGTGTCGGATCGTTACTCATGTTGACAAACGGAAGCACTACCAGTGAGGGCTTGTCAGGCAAGGGCAGCACCGGAGGCTTCGCCTCCTGAGTGAGGGGTGAAGAGTGAGGAGTAAGGAGTGAGCGAGAATAATACCAGACGGCTCCGACGGTTGCCACGATGAGCAAGAGCCCAGTCGCCGCCCATCGTGGCGCGGGGCGTATCCGACGTGGCTTCGGTTTTTCAACTTTTGACTTTTGCCCTTTGACTTTTGCCTTTTGATTTGCCGAGTCCTCTGCCTGTTGACTTTCGGCTTCGTCCATCACCACCCGATATACCCGCACTGGTTTGGCAATGTTCTTCACTGCCTGTTCGCCCAAGTCCTCGTAAGTCAACGCGAGCTTGGTCTCGACCTGATCGTACACCGTGCCCGAGATACAGATGCCACCGGGGATTGCTAAACTTTCCAACCGCGCCGCGATGTTGACGCCGTCGCCGTAGATCCGC
>JAYVFX010000399.1:0-13271 GCA_043772795.1 Deltaproteobacteria bacterium | reverse complement strand
CCGTGTGGCGGGATCCGATTTATAGTCCTCGTCAAGCGCGGATGAGCGGTCAAGAATTGCGACTTCCTGATGCTACCACACCCAAAAACGAGGACGAACGGGCATTGGCAATCTTCTGGGCATGGGAACATCGTCAATTGGTAAAGACTCGCTGGACGGTCGGACCTTACCTTGGACTGCGGACAGCCAACCCAACAGCCTGGAAGCAAACGCTTTTAGTCACGCTCTCAATTTTGCTTGTGTTTAGTTTCTTTCTCTCTCATTGGAAGTCAGAGCCAACTGTTGCAGAGAGTACACGAAGCGGAAGAATACGTGAGTTACTCTCAATTCCTCTTGCCCAGCTTTTCCGGCGACCACGGCGATAAAGTGGGACGCGAGCAATAGTCCTCGTTACTCCCGACCCATTTTGTGGTAAAGGCGTGAGCAAAGGAGGGTGCATATGCCCCACGTTGCTCACACAGCCTGTCCGCATGATTGCCCTGATTCTTGTCTGATGGATGTCACCATCGATAACGGCAAAGCGATCAAGATCACTGCCAATAAAGATCATCCGTTCACTCGTGGCGCCCTCTGTGCCAAGGTGAACAAGTTCCTCGACCGTGTGTACGCACCCGATCGATTACTGTATCCCGTCCGACGGGTCGGTCCAAAAGGACCGGGTGCTCAGTTTGAACGTATCTCCTGGGATGAAGCTACGGCGACGATTGTGGCAAAGATGCAAGAAGCCATCGCGACGTATGGACCGCAGTCGATCCTGCCCTATTCGTATCGCGGCAATAATGGCGTCTATCAAAGCAACGCGCTTGATCGCCGCTTCTTTCACGCGCTCGGTGCTTCGACGTTGGCGCGAACAATTTGTGCTGGCGGCCTCTATGGTGCGTTGGCGTACTCCGATGTATTTATGGGCTTTGCCCCAGAAGGATTGGTGGAAAGCAAATTGATCATTTTCTGGGCTTCCAATCCGCTCAACACTGGGATGCATGTCTGGCCCTTGGTGCAAGAGGCGAAGAAGCGCGGGGCAAAACTAGTTGTTATTGATCCCTATCGTTCACGCACGGCGCGGGTGTGTGACGAACATGTCTTCCTTCGCCCTGGGACAGATGCCGCCTTGGCGCTGGGCATGATGAAAGTCATTGAAGAGGAAGGGCTTGCCAACGCTGAGTACATTCAAAAATACACTATAGGATACGAGCAGTTCGCCGTTCGGCTCCGCTCTCTATCTCTGTCTCAACTCTCTCAGATATGTGACGTACCGGTCGAAACGGTGCAACGGTTAGCACGGGAATTTGCGAATACCCGTCCGGCAGTGATCCGTATTGGTATCGGCATCCAGCGGAGTGGCGGTGGTGCTGCCGCGGTACGTGCAGTTGCATCCCTGCCTGCACAAACCGGTGCCTGGCGTGAAGTTGGCGGTGGCATGTGCAATTTTGGCGGAGCGATGTTTACTGCCCAAGATCTCGAAAAAGCGATGCGGCCTGATCTTTCCCCGCCAGGGACGCGCGAGATCAATATGGTGCGATTAGCTGAGCATCTACTTGACCCATCGTTCGATCCGCCGATCAAGGTGATCTACAACTATAATTGCAACCCTGCAGCCTCTCTCCCTGATCAACCTGCTCTTCGACACGGACTCCAACGCCCTGACCTCTTCACGGTCGTGCACGATATGTTTCTCACTGATAGTGCTGACTATGCGGACATCGTACTACCGGCAACCTCGCCGTTTGAGCATGATGATGCAGTGTTGGCGTATGGTGGAGACTTCGGTAGCTTCAGCCGTCAGATTATTGAGCCTCTCGGCGAGGCAAAATCCAATGCTGAAGTGTTCCAACTGCTTGCTCGATCTTTAGGAATAACTGAACCCGCAGTATATGCCTCGGCAGAAGAACTGATGGCAGAAACACTCAGACGGACCGTGCCAGTTGAACAGTTTACCAGTCAGCCGTTTCTCAAGACTCGCGCAACGCCGGACCTGTTGCCTCATGCACGCGGTGGCTTTCATTCTCCGTCAGGCAAATTTGAATTCTATTGTGACAAATTAGCCCAAGATGGTTACGACCCGTTACCGAGTTTTGTGCCGCCGCATGAAACATTAAGTGAAGGACCATATCCACTCAACTTCTTGCCCCGAAAACACAAAGACTCGCTCAATTCATCGTACGGCCATCTGCCCGTTATGCGCCGCCAAGAAGCTGAGGCACGGACAGTGGAGATGCACCCGGACGACGTTGCTGCACGAGGCTTACGTGATGGTGAAGAAGTGCGCGTATACAATGCCCGTGGCACGTTCATCATGCCGGTCAAAGTGTCACACAATGTTGCCCCCGGTACGATAGCGACATTCTGGGGCTGGTGGGACAAACTGTCCGGCGGCAAGGGCAATGTGAACAACGTGACGTCAGCGAAACTGACCGATCTTGGTGGTGGTGGAACGTTTTATGACTGCCGAGTTGAAGTTGAACGATGGGATGGACGAGCGATCTGAGGCGAGAGCAGGGGCACGGTATGCCGTGCCCCTGCTGAGGTAGGCTCTCGCAGAATTACGCACTGCGCAGTACGCGACCAGCAAACGCACCGGTGTGGTCCAGGCTATCCATAAACACCTGGCCGTTGACCAGCGTGTGTTTATAACCAACCGACTGCTGGATGTAGCGACTGCCGCCGGCAGGAAGGTCTTGCACGAAGGTGGGCGGCGGCAACTGCAAGTTATCATAGTCGATGACATTCAGGTCGGCATACGCGCCTTGGCGGACAACGCCGCGATCCTGAATCCCGAACAATTGGGCCGTATCAAGCGTGAGCTTGCGAATTGCTTGCCCGAGCGTGAAATGCTGCCGCTCTTTTACCCAATATTTGAGGAAATAGGTCGGTAAGCTCGAATCCATGATCTGGCCAACGTGGGCACCAGAATCACCTAACCCGATCACTACCCGTGGGTGGTCGAGCATCGTTTGCACAGCGTCAAATGTGGGATTGAGGAACGGATAATTGAACAACGCTTTGCCGCCACGTTCGGCGGACAGCGTGATAAACGCCTCTGCTGGGCTGACTCCTAAGCGCTGGGCATGCGCAGCAAGGCTTTCGTCGGAGCGGTGATCGTAGCGTGCCTCTCCTTGCGGGAGGAGGAAAATCTGGCTGAAATCGATCGGCGGCGGATCCGCGAGGGCCTCTTGGATCATTGTTGCGCGGTACTCCGGATTGCGCAGCTTGGCGACCTTCTCGTCCAACGTCAACGCTCGGAGCACACGCCACGACGGTGCCCGGTCGAACGGGGTGCGATTCACAAAACCGAACAGCACACCAATGCCGCGTGTTGTCGATTGCGCGAAGATCTGTGCGCCGCGAGTTGCACTCGCACTGATCTGCTCAAGCATCGACGAAAAGACTGTCGGGTGCGGACGGCTTTGCGCTAAACCGAAAGTGACGGGACGGCCTGTGGCAAGGCTTACTTCTGTCATCCAGTCGACTTCACGCTTGATGTCTTCTGGGCGTCCGCTGTCGATTCCTGGTGCTGCTTCAAAAAGGCCACGCTTCAGTTCACCCAACGCGCGCGCGATGCCCATGATCTCATTGCGGTCTGCGAACGTACCTGGAACTGGTTGACCCTCCGGCGTGCGGTGGAGAATCGTTCGTGAGGTTGAAAAGCCAAGCGCGCCACCAGCAATCGCTTCAGCGACGATGTCGTGCATACGTGCGATCTGGTCAGGATTAGCAGGTTTGTTGTCTAAGCTTTCTTGGCCCATTGCCCAATAGCGTACGGCGCAATGGCCTACCATACCGCCGACGTTCATACCTTTGGGAATGTTATCAAGCGCTTTGAGGTATTCGCCGTAAGTTTCCCACTGCCACGGCATACCCGCCATGATGCTTGCGGCTGGAATATCTTCGACCGATTCCATCAGATGAGCGAGATACTCACGGTCCCCTGGTTTACACGGTGCGAAGGTGACACCGCAGTTGCCCATAACCACGGACGTGATGCCATGCCAACAGGACGAAGAAGCGATGGGGTCCCAGAAGATCTGCGCATCAAGGTGCGTATGAATATCGACAAAACCAGGAGTGACTATATGCCCCTCAGCGTCGATCGTCCGTTTTGCCGAATCCGTGACTTTACCCACTGCGGCAATCCGATCGCCTTGGATGGCGACATCAGCCCGATACGGCTGCTGTCCGGTGCCATCGACGACCGTTCCGTTCTTAATCACAACATCATAAGCCATAAGCTCCTCCTTATTCGCCGGCGTGCGTGCTCTGCCCAGGCTATTTGTGGCAGGCGCTAATTACTGTTTCACTGTGCGCGATCCGATAAAGGCTGTCAATGATTTGAGGAAGTGGGCAATCCTCTGTGGAATGGGTGAGAATTTACCAAATAGTTATAATCTGCGATGCTCTGATCTTCCCATCCCTGGTAACGAGTGGAAGGTTTAGGGCAAGTGCTGTCGCAGCGATGATCCGATCAGGCATGTCAGGAACTGCATCGCGTGGGACGCGTTCCATGGCTTCAGTGACATTTGAGTCCAACGGGACAAGTACAAACCCGCTGTCTTCTCCCTGGAAAGCGTTTTTGAGGTGAGCAAGAGTTCCTTTCTGGAGTCTTCCCTTTTCTTCCAAGTAGAGCGTTTCCACGAGCGATATTGAGGCGATATAAACAGGATCACCAAAGCGTCTGGCTTGGTCAAAAGCAGCAAGGGCGTTAGTAGATAACCTTTGCGGTTGAAGTAGCGACCAAAGTATTGCGTGTGTATCAGCAACAACCGAAGACATCAGATATCCTCTCGAGGAAAATTCCCCCACATCTCCCGGCGCGCTTCAGCGATGTCTTCTTCAGTAAGGTCAGTGTTGAGATCGCTCGCAATCCCTATCCAGTTACGACGTGGACGCTTCGCTGTCGTGTGTTTCTGTCCAAGAAATTCAATGAAGTCCAGAACCTCTTGCTGCTTTTCAGTGGGCAATAAGCGGAGCTTTTCGATAACTGATTGCTCGATGTTCATACAGTCACACTCTTTTCCATTGTGCTGAACAGAAGAGTATCACGACGCAAATCATTTTTGCAGTAAGTTTCTGAACTTAAAAAGCCCAAGAGCCATAAGTTGAAAGATTGTTCGAACCAATGATGTATCATTTAATAAATATCTTATCATTCATTTATCGCGGTTTGATCGTTCATTTCTCTACCGCATCGCCACGGCTTGCACCTGTTTGTAATCTGTCCAGCCTTGCAGAGTCTTCATAATGCCGTCTTGCACGAGGGTGGTCATGCCTTGGTTGAGCGCAACTGTGAGTATCTCTGACACGGGTGCTCGAGCATGAATCATACGCTTAACGTCATCGGTAGCGACTAACAGTTCGTGTATACCCATGCGGCCTTTGTAGCCACTGTGACGACACGCTGGGCAACCTTTCCCGCGGGCGAGACGAAACTCATCGTTGTACGCAATCCCGAGTTGCATAAACGCTTCTTCTCCATAACCAGATGTGAGAGTGTCATACTCTTCCTTGATCGGATGATAGAACTCTTTGCACGCTCGACAAATTGTCCGTGTCAGGCGTTGGGCAAGAACACCAAGGAGTGCATCAGCAAATAAGAACGGGTCCATGTCCATTTCTAACAGTCGAGTGACTGTTTCCACCGCACTATTGGTGTGGAGCGTGCTCAGAATCAGATGGCCGGTGAGTGACGCTTCGATACTGATTTCTGCCGTCTTGCGGTCGCGGATCTCGCCGACCATGATGATGTCGGGATCAGCCCGGAGAAACGAGCGCATGGCGATCGCAAAGTCCAACCCAATCCGTGGGTGCACTTGCAACTGACGGAGTCCATACTGTGTGATCTCGACCGGATCTTCAGCCGTCCAAATTTTGCGGTCGGGGATATTCAGTTGCGCAAGCGCCGAGTGCAATGTCGTTGTCTTTCCTGACCCGGTGGGGCCAACGCAGAGAATCATGCCATAGGGCTTTTGCAGAACGCGTTTGAATTGTTGCAAATTCCGCTCGGACATCCCCAAGTTATCAAGCTGCATGGGCTCTTTAGCGGTGAGAATGCGCAAGACGACATCCTCGTTATCGCTTCCTGCCGTTGGCAGTGTGACTACACGGAGCTCAATTTCACGGTCCGGGAGACGAAACTGGATCTTTCCATCTTGCGGTTTGCGACGTTCGGCTATGTCCAACTGCGCCATCACCTTGAGACGGGAGGCTAACGCACGACGATAGCGGGCAGGTACTTCGAGTGATTTTTCACAACGACCATCGACACGAATTCGTACGACTGCTTCACGATGCGGGCCGTACGGTTCGATGTGAATATCTGAGGCTCCGGCTTTGTAGGCATCCGCAATAATCTGATTCACGAGCCGCACCAAGCCGCTGTCGTTTTCATCGACGATCGCATCGGCAACGCCGGTCGTACTCTGTTGCTCTTCAGCGGCAAGCTGACCCAAGATCGCCGTGAGCGGCGCCTGGGCTGTTCGTTCCTGGTTAGCGGTGCTGATGACTGCGGCAATATCGTCACTCAGGCCGACCACATAGCGGATCTTTTTTATTGGAAATACACGCTGAATATCTTGTCGTTTGGTAAACGCGGTAGGGTCGTCAATCAGAATCTCGACCTCATCGTCATTCGCGCGTATCGGAACCCAGCCGTGCATCTTCAGATAGCTGAGATTAAGATTCTCTAGCAGAACCGGATCAAGCACAAGTTGTTCTTCCGGATCGAAGAAGGGACAGCGGTAAAACGTGCTGAGTGTGTTACCGAGGTCCTGCTTGCGTATGTGATAGGTCTCCATGAGAATCGATTCGAGCGTACGCTGTTTGTCTCGGGCCTCAACTATCGCTAGGTCAAGTTCCTGTTGGCTCAGCAAGTTACTACTCACTAAGGCATCAAACTTCGCGGGCTTCTTCCGTGCCGACTGGTACTGATTGTGTAGTGCGATGCCAAGCGTTTGGGCAATTTCCCGGACCTTCTGCTCGTCTTGTGAGGTGAAGCGATCGGCGCTGCGTTTGTTGATCAATTGCATGACGCCTACGAGTGTGTTGGTAGCAGGGGCACAGACCGGCACCGCTAACACCTGGCAGGTCCGCATGCCGCTGCGTTGATCCCACGAACTGTCGAAGGCCAACATCGTACTGATATGTGCCAGTTCAGCTTTGTCGTAGGCATTGGCGACATTGACTGCCAGGCAGTTGTTAGCAACGAATCCGACGATACTCTGATTCCCGAGTGGTACGCGAATCTCGCGGATCTTGTCAAGATCGGAGAATTTGGAGTACACTTCCTTGCCCTCGTAATCGACGGCATAAATAGCCAGGCGCTCAGCGTCAAACAGACTCAAAATCTCATCGTGGAGGGTGATGAGAATCTGATCGACATCCTTTGCCGCGTGGATGTGATTCATCACGCGTTTGAGGCGTTCATCGTAGGCAACTTGCTGTTGTAGGGTGGTGAGGTGGCGGTTGGGGGTACGGCCCAGGTTCATGAGGAAGTCTCCTTGCGGTGGAGTCGGTACCGTTTGGCGTACCGTACTTCTCTCTCAGTTGTCAATGTGTTGGTGGTTATTCCCCTGTTCCTGCTTGACATCGTATGGTAGACAGTCCCCCTATGAATTTGGCACGAATTTTTTGGGGTCACTTGATCCGAAACGAGTCGGCGGTTGTACTTGAGCGTCTAGAGCCGGATGGTACTGTCTCCTGGCGACAAACACGAGGCGAGTTACGGCGGGAGGCCGCTCAGTGGATGGCAGCACTGCATGCTGCTGGTATCGGTCCTGGCGACCGCGTTGCTGTATCACTAGGGAAATCTTTCGGCTTAGTGACGGCTCATCTCGCTATCCTGGGTGTTGGCGCTGGTGTAGTCCCGCTCAATCCTGCGCTCACTGCGCGTGAGACTGAGGCAGTATTGCAGCGGGCACAGGTCAAACTGGCGATTACCCATCGTGAAACGCTCGTTCGAGCACCGGATATTATCACTGCCGTACAAGGGCGATGGTGGGTCGTTGGCGAAACGGACGGCGTACCGTCAGCGGTTGTACCCCTTTCGCACGTGCTCCCGACCAGTCCATCCAGTTTGGAACCGCTCGAGTGCCGAGATGACGATATCGCCTTACTTGTGTTTACCAGCGGCACGACAGGCACGCCAAAAGGAGTTGGGCTCACGCACGGGAACTTACGTGCGAATTTGCAAGCTCTGCTGGTTGAAACTTGGGAAATGAAGGAGTCTGACCGTCTGTTGCACGCACTTCCCCCACATCACGTCCACGGGCTTGGGCTCGGGCTGTACGGCACCTTGTACGTTGGCAATGCCGCGGTGCTGCTCGAACGATTTGAACCAGCGGCGTTATTACGGGCGTTTGGGCCGCAGCGCATTAGCGTATTTATGGGCGTGCCGACGATGTATCATCGCATGACCGAGGCGGTGGATACCGATCCGACACTGAAGCCTCAGGTCTCGCTGATTTCTATGCGCGTGTTCACGTGCGGATCGGCGCCGTTATCACCGGAAACGTTTCGTCGCTTCCGTGAGCACTTCGATTTTCCCATCGTTGAACGCTACGGTCTGACTGAAACAGTGATCAATACGTCGAATCCACTTCGTGGGCCGTGGAAACTCGGCAGCGTAGGTTTGCCGTTGCCCGGTGTGGAAGTTGGCATCTTCGATCCGCAAACCCTACAACGTTTCAATACAGGGGAAACCGGGGAAATCTGTGTTCGTGGCCCCAATGTCTTTCGTGGCTACTGGAACAATCCCGAGGCCACAGCAGCAGCATTTCACGGTGAGTGGTTCCGTACCGGTGACCTTGGTGCTTTTGATACTGATGGTTATGTATCGATTCTCGGACGTATCAAAGAGCTGATCATCGTCGGCGGAACCAATGTCACTCCTGGAGAGGTCGAAGTGGTGCTGGAGACGGACGCAGGAGTAGCCGAGTGTGCTGTGGCTGGCATTCCCGATACGGATCTTGGTGAACGCATTACCGCCTTTATCGTTCCGCGTGCAGGAGAGGATACGACCGCGTTAGAGGCACGTTTGCGTGCGAAAGCGGAACACGATCTTGCGCCCTACAAACGACCGCGAGCCTATCGGTTTCTTGATGCCGTGCCCCGTAACGCGATGGGCAAAGTCGAACGTAGTAAGTTGCGGGAGAGGACTGAGGGCTGAGGACTGAGTCTCTGCAGGGGACGCTCCGGATATCAGAAAACTGTTCCCTGTCCCCTATTTCCTGTAACCTACTCTGCCTGAACGCTGACCACTGATAACTGATAACTGAGAGAGGAAACTACATGCGTCTTGTGTCGTACGAACGAAATGATCAACGAAGTATCGGTGCGCTTACTACTGCGGGGATTATTGACTTCCCCATCGCCTCAGGAGGCGAGTTGCCCGCAGATATGCTGACGTTTCTTCAACAAGGAGAAACCGCACTCGTGCGCGCCAAAGAAGTAGTGGCAAAAGGCAGATCAGGAATTCCACTGCCTGAAGTTCGCTTGCTTGCCCCGGTGCCGAAACCCGGAAAAATTATTGGCATCGGCCTCAACTACGCCGACCATGCGACAGAAGGCGGGCGTGAGAAACCAAAGTATCCGACGATATTCACCAAAGCTGTCTCTGCTGTTATTGCGAACGGTGAAGCGATTCAGATTCCCTTCGTGACTGAGATGGTGGACTTCGAAGGTGAACTCGCAGTGGTCATTGGTAAACGAGCTAAAGAGGTGTCGAGCAAAGACGCGCTCAACTATGTCGTGGGATATACAATTTGTAATGATGTCAGCGGACGCGACTACCAGGAACGGAGTAGCCCGACTGCTGGGAAGTCATTTGATACTTTTGCACCTCTCGGTCCGACAATTGTAACACGAGACGAAGTGCCAGATCCGCACAATCTCGATATTCGCACGATCGTGGGCAGTGAAGAAATGCAACACTCCAATACTCGTCACCTCATTTTTACGGTGAACTATCTGATCGATTACCTGTCTCACATTTTTCCCCTCGAACCAGGTGACATTATTTCAACCGGCACGCCGGCTGGTGTCGGGTGGTTTCGCAACCCACCGCGTTTCCTCAAGCCTGGAGACACAGTACGTATCGAACTTGAGAAAGTAGGGATTTTACACAATCCTGTCATTGCCGCGTAATCAATCGGCCTTACATGTTTGAGCAATACTAGTGAGTTCTTTGTCGTTGAGAAATCGCCGACAGAAATCAATGTACTGGATTTTCATCCCGAGAGGGCACGGACCCAGATGAGTGAGTCTGTGCCGACTTTGATTCATGGCGGACAATAGTGGGGAAACCGCCATTTTCTCTCGCGATGGACGCAAAGTGTAGGACCATTCGCGCTACTCGAAGACGACCGGGATACTTCCGATGACACAGGCGCACTGGTCTGCGCGCGTGTCCATTGATGCGTACTGGCTATTCCCGGTCTTTGGGAGCAAAGCCTCGGCGGAGAGTATTTTCGGTCATCACGCGCGGTTCAAGGAACTGTAACAAGTAGTCAGGTCCTCCAGCTTTTGAACCTATGCCTGAAAGTCCCAAACCGCCAAAGGGTTGGCGTCCGACAATTGCTCCGGTGATTCTTCGGTTAATGTACAGGTTGCCAACGCGAAACTCGCGCCGTGCCCGTTCGATGTGAGCGGGGCTGCGTGAGTACACACCGCCAGTGAGAGCATAGGGCGTATCGAGCGCAATTGTCAGTGCTTCGTCAAAGTCACGAGCTTTGATGACCGCAAGCACCGGACCAAAAATTTCCTCTTGCGCAATCGTCGCCTGAGGCGGAACATCGGTGAAGATGACCGGCCCGATAAACGTCCCGGGAGTGGGCGTCGGTATCTCTAGAGCAATTCGGGCCTCTTGTTTGCCGCGCTGAATAGCGTGCTGTATTTTCTGTTGCGCTTCTTCATCAATGACCGGCGGAACAAAGATCCCTGGGTCGTCGGCTACACCGACACGCAGACTTCGCGTAGCTTCAACGACACGCTTGACAAAAACGTCGTAGACTTGCTCCAGGACAATAACACGCGAACACGCCGAACACTTCTGTCCAGCGTAGCCAAACGCTGAAGCAACCGTGCCAAGTACGGCTTCGTCAAGATCTGCGTCATCATCAACGATGATGGCATTCTTGCCACCGAGTTCAGCAATCACTTTCTTGATGCCACGCTGCCCCTCGCGAGTTTGGGCCGCGACCACATTGATATGAAGCCCCACTGCTTGTGAGCCGGTAAAGGCAATAAGATTGACCTGTGGGTGTGTCACAAGATATTCACCGACTTCTTCCCCGATTCCAGGAAGATAGGAGAGTACTCCCGCGGGAAGCTCGACACTGCGAAAAATCTCCATCAGTTTGGCGGCAATCACCGGCGTTTGCTCAGCGGGTTTCATGATCACCGTATTTCCTGCGACCAAGGCGGCGGCGGTCATGCCGGCGAGAATCGCCAACGGAAAATTCCATGGAGCAATGACGACTGCGACTCCTCGTGGATGATAGAAATATTGGTTAATCTCACCGGGAAGGTCGTCAAGCTGCTGCGGAGGAGCGAGACGTAACATTTCTTGTCCATAGTACATGAGGTAATCGATCGCCTCGCAGATGTCGGCATCAGCTTCACGCCAGGGTTTCCCAGCTTCGAGAATCTCCCACGCCGCCAGCTCGGCGCGGCGAGTTCGCATAACAGCAGCGGCGCGAAAGAGGAAGTCGGCACGTTGCGAAGCCGGTATATTGCGCCACGCGGCGAATGCCGCCCGAGCTGTCTGCACACTGTGTTCAGCATCAGTAGTAGTGGCACGCGCGACGCGACCGATAATTTCATCTGGTTGCGACGGATTGGTGGATAGTAGATATGCACTCGTAGTGATCTCTTGATCATGAATCACCAGTGGATACATGCGACCAAGCTGCGCGCGAACCTGTGTCAATGCCTCACGAAATTGCTGGCGAGGGAGGTCTTGCGCGAAGTCATATTCTGGTTCGTTAAAAAATTTGTGGTCGGTGATGACGGGTATCTGAGAAGGAGTGGCTGCGCTTTGACCAGAACCATTGGTGCTTCTGTTGTGAGTAAGTTCGAAAGGATTGCGGAGCATGTCATCGACGGCAGCATGCTCGACAAAACTCTGGCGCAGGAACGAATCATTCGACGTATTCTCTAATAATCGACGCACCAAATAGCCCATGCCAGGAAGTAACTCACCGAACGGAGCATAGACACGTACACGCTGCCCAAGCTGAACCAGCGTGGTTTTGATAGCGTCGCCCATGCCGTAGAGCATCTGAAACTCAATCGTCCGTTCTGGTACACCGAACGCGCGCGCAGTCGCTAAGGCATAGGCAATCGAGCGAATGTTATGGGTCGCGAACGCTGGTCGGAGCAGGTGCGTATGTTCGAGTAACAAGGTGACCAAACGCTCGAAATTGATGTCGGTCTCCCACTTGCGGGTGAAGACTGGGATAGGCCAGTGGTGCTGTTGAGCGACGACCGTTTCATAATCCCAATACGCGCCACGTACGAGACGGACGCTGATCGGAGTGCCTCGTCCCTTGGCCCAGGTCAGAAGGTCATGCACATCCTGTTCGGTCTCGCGCAAATAGGCTTGCAGCACAATGCCCACGTGCGGCCATGCCCGGAATTCTTCCTCCGAAAAAATTTCCTTGCAGACCTGCAGCGTGAGGTCTTTGTAGCGGTACTGTTCCATATCAACGGTAACGTAAGCGCCGACCTCTTTGGCCGCTCGCAAGATCGGTCGCAAGCGAGTTTTCACTAGCGCCGCGCTGTGCTCAGGGTCGATGGCGTCGAACTGCGAGTACAACGCCGTCAGTTTGACGGAAACGTTGATGTGGGGAATTGCGCCAGTATTGTCAGTATCAATGAGTGAGATCGGTTCCCATTGACGGGACGCATCAGAAAGCGAACGCAGCAATGTGAGATAGCGTTGCTGATAGGCTTCCGCTTCTTCTTCACTGAGAGTCGCCTCGCCGAGCAGATCCAGAGTGAAAGCAAGATTCTGTCGCCGTAGCTTGCGAATCGCTGTCAGAGCTTCGGCAGGTGTCGCACCTGCAATGAAGCGCTGCGCCATACGCGTGGCGTTGCGACGGACGGCGAGAGCAACCGCACGGGCTGCAGCGGTACTCTGCGTCGCCACATCGAGCCCCCACTGCACGGCGATGGGAAAAATTTCTTTGTGATTAAGAAAATATTCTTGTAAATGACGCGCCACTTGATCACCAGTCTTCAGCAAAGGCAGCACGTCGATAAAACGGAACATTTGAACCTTC
>JAYVFX010000398.1:0-6585 GCA_043772795.1 Deltaproteobacteria bacterium | reverse complement strand
GGTAAACGACTATCTGATGCGGTTTCCGAATTGTCGAGAGTCACCTTTGAATCTCGCAGCCATTCATTCAGCGGCTGAGATTACTGACATTCCCGAACTCCACGACCGCTTGATTGCAGGCACCGCACGCACCCTTACCCTGCCCTTGATCACCAATGATCCGGTCATCCAGGCTTCCGCATTCGTCAGAACAATGTGGTAGAAATCTGTTACTTCTATCGTCTAGCTCTCTCTCTGCACTCTCAGTGACACCGGAGGCATCCACCATTATGTTCCTCCACGTAAACCGAGACAAGAAAATTGCAACCATCAAGAGAATTATGAGCAGAATCAGAATATCCTTTCTCATGTTCTAAAGTTCTCTTTGTGCAGTTCGTTGCTATCGGTAGACATTGGCAGGAAGAACTCCCTGTGACGACCATCGATTCCTCTTCATTACTTCGCGACGACAACCCGTCCGTCGGCTTGTTTTTCTAGACTATATTGCACATCCACACTCGGTGTCTGTCTGTCATCTCGACGGTCCGAACGCTTGAACGTCACCTTCGCCCGTTTCGCCGGTTGCCCATCCAATTGAATATCCTCCCCTCGTACCTCAACCTTGATGACCAAGTCGTCATACTTTTTCACGTCATCAATGCTATCTCTGACCTCAGTTTTGCTCAGTCCTAGCTGTTCGAGTGTCTTGCTATCTTTCTGTTCAATCGCTCGACGGTAGCGCTCAACCCAATCACGCACCTCATCTTTAGTGAGTTCGGACCGGGCCTCGCTTCTGATGAGAGGAGTTACTGCTGCGACTCTCACCGTCCACTTCTTCGGACTGCTACGAATGCCGTCGCCGCCAATCGCCGTCGCTGCAACTGCATACGAACCTTCTTGCTCTGCGACAAAACGGAACTGCGGTGCCGTCTTCGTTTGGCGTACCTCCCCGTTCACATTCCATTCGATCTGCACGTTAGCTTTTTCTCGCCCACCTCCGGAAGGTTCGGCAATCAGAGCAAATTCCACTGCACTCCCAGGGGAGGTCGTTACGGCTTGCGTTTTTGGTCGTATGTCTACGATTCGCGGCGGAAGAGCGGCAGGGATACGAATACTCCAGTTTTGTGAGATCTTCTTACTGCTCGTACTCCCGACCTTCACTTCTACTGTATGGGTATCCCCTTCTGAGGGTACTTGGATTTTCTGCGCGAGTCCTTCACCCACTTTCTTCCCGTCAAGGAACCACGTCAGGTCCGCAGCAAGCTTGTCGGGGTCATAGATCTCAACCGAGAATGGAAGCTCATCACCAAAAGCCGCATCTATCGTTTTGCCCAGTTGGGGCGATGGGTTGGTAATTTGCGGGGGCCGCGGCAGGTCCCTGACTGTCACGTGGGTCCACATTCTGCTATCGAGCGCTTGATTACCAGCCGACATAACCACTTTGATTGTCTTCTCCGTCTCTCTCCCGTTATCGAATCCTGGTTTATACGTCCATTGTTTCTCCGACGCTCTTTCTTGCTTGGCATTATCAACGTACCAGTCGTAGCGCAGGGATTTAGAGCCCTCATCTTTCACCGTTATCGCAAACGACTGCGTTCTCCCTTCATCGACGAGGATGTTCTCGTCCGGTGCTGGTTTTACGTTCATAATTTTTGCCACCGGAGTTACCGGTAGAGTTGGAACTGTCGGTGATGGAGGAGCTGCTGCTGACTGCGTCGGAGCCGTTGGTGTTCCTATTGGATCAGGAGTCTGCTCTACAGATTGTGACTTCAAAATTTCACCCGGGCTCACGCCAGCAGTCTCACGACCTGTGCTTGTTGGCGTTTTAGCATCAAAAGGCTGCGGCTGAGGCGATGTATTTGCAGGTAAGGGGTTCGAATCACTAGGCTCCGGTGACAGCGTGGGAACTCGATCACCCCTTGGTCCCGAGGTCTCTTCCTGGTTTGACGATCCCGCTCTGGCTTGGGGTAAAGGCGGAGTTGCCGTCGGTTCCCGCTTTACCAGATACACTCCGGCCACTAGTGCGAGTAGCACTACACCAATAGTGAGATAGTTTTTCTGCAACCGAGGTATACGGGGCACTCCGTCGTTGATTGCGACGGGTACAGACTTCGTCGATTTGTGACTCGCGCCCCGAGGGGTAACCGGGGTTTCTCTCACTACGGAAGGAGAAGGAGTATGTGGTGCGACTACGGTGGCGTCCTCTGCTCGCTCTTGGTCTGGTTGATTGGTTTCACGTGCGCGCTCTGAAGACTCGGTATCGCGAGTAGGGGCAATCGACGTAGGAGGCGCCGCCACAATCATATTGTCTTTGCCTGGTCGAACCGCGACGCGCGTCCGGTCTTCGGCGTCGCGCAGTTGCTGAGCTTGAACACTCGCTTCTTCACGAAGCCGCAAGAACAGCGCCACAGCCTGAGTGAAATCTTGTTGTGCGTTGATGAAGTCTGCCCCTCGCAGTGCCTGTTCTGCGTGGGACATGAGCGCTTGCGCCTGAGCGAACCGGTCAGGAAGCAATTCTGCTACCTGCTCCCTCGTTGCTGCTTCATAGGCAGTTATTGCCGCTTGCCGCGCTCCCTCGGCTGCTTCTCTGGTCTTCTTCCGTAGCTGTGCTCCCTGGTAGGCGGCAACAAACTGTGCCTGTGCACGAGAGAAGTGCATCTCTGCCTTTTCCCACTGGGCATTGCCAAAAGCCTCCTCCCCTTGTGTTTCTTCTTGGAGAGCGTGACGGTACGCCTCCTGCGCATAGACCCGGGCATCGGCCTGTTCAGCAGCGATTCGGCTTGCCTCTGTCTTTCGTTTGGTATCTAACACCTGCTCTCGGAGTGTATCGTTCTCCACAGACTCGCGGGCTTCGTCAAAGGCGCGTTGCGCTTCTTCGTAACACGCGATCGCGTGTTGATACGATTGCTGCTGGAGGAAAGCGTTGGCTTGTTCTTGCAATGTCACAGCTCGTTCGTACATCGTTCGGGCTTTCTCTTGTGCCTGAACCTGCGTGGCGTTAGTTCGCGCCGTCTCAACTGCGCGTTGTGCGACTTCTACGCGTTGCTGTACCTGCTCAACATGGGCTTTTCGCTGTGCTTGCTCATACTTTTGTGATGCTGCCCCATATAAAGCACTCGCCTGGGTGAATTCTCCGCGCTCTAGCGCCTCAGCAGCCTGTTGTTCGTTCCGCCTCGCTTCTTCCACGATCACGTTGGCAAGTGTGTCGGCTCCCTCTCGTAACGCCGCCTCTCGTGCTGTCGATGCGCCAATCTGCGCAGATTTTGCTTCCTCGCGCCTGGTTTCTCGATACGCAAGATCACGCGCATCTTCGAAGCGACTGCGTGCATCGACGTACAGTTTCCGGGCGTCATCATACGCCTCTTGCCTGAAGCGCGTCTCGGCCTCACCAACAAGGGTTAATGCACGATCGTATCCTGTCTGTACGTACTCAGGTGCACCATAACGATCGGCGTCGCTTTTTGCGGTCTCGACTTCGCGACGCGCCTGTTCGGCTCGACTGCGCAGCTTTGCTTTCGCGGTTTCCTCGTTGGCCTGGACAAAAAATGCAAGTGCCTCTTCGAAGGTCGTTTGTGCTAACCCATACTGGACTTCACGCACGTGCGCGTTTGCGCTCTCTTCCTGTACTCGACCTTGCTCAAACCGAGCTTCTGCCCACTGCTTGGCTCCGGATTGCTCAGCCTCTTCTCTCGCAGATTTGACTCTGGCCTGTAACGAAAGGATGGAGAGCCGCTGTCTTTCCTCCTGGAGTCTAAGCATCTCGGTGTCATCGGGGGCAATGCTCGACAACGCGTTGCTCTGCAGCAGAGTCGCATCCACAGGTGACGACTCTGGTAGAAAGCTCGGCTTTACCGGGTCTAGTCCCTTCAGGACAGTAGTCCGGTCCTCATCAAACGTCTGTCGACAGGATTCTAAATCGTTAAGAAGATCTGCCATGGACTGGTAGCGCTGGTCGCGGAATTTGGCGATCGCCTTTTTGACCAGCCCAGCGAATTCCGGCGGGGTCGGACAGGTAAAAGTCGGATCGTGTTCTTGGCTGTCATAGAGTAATTGGCCGAGGACCACTGACTCCTCGAGCCCGGCAAAGAACTGCCTCCCCGTATACATCTCGTATATCACCATGCCCAGAGAATATACGTCAGCACTCCCAGTGAGGGGCTCATGCCGCAGCTGCTCTGGAGAACTGTACTTCCAGGTCCCGAGCATGAACCCGGTTCGAGTCTGCGACTCGCTCGTCTCGTCTAGCTCCTTGGCGATACCGAAATCCAGCAATACCACCCGTCCGGAAAAGTCCTCAATCATAATGTTCGTTGGTTTGATATCACGATGAATCACCGGTGGTGACTGCGTATGCGCGTACGCCAACGCACTCGCCACCTGACAAGCGATATTGAGCAGCTCTGGAAGCGGCAGTGGACCTCTCTCCTGCAAATACTCTTTGAGCGTCTTGCCCTGAATGTACTCCATCACGATATAAATCAGTCCTAGCGCCTCGTCACGACCGCTCCCAAGCACCCGCACGATATTCCGATGGCGCAGGCGCGTGAGGACGAGGGCTTCTTGCTCAAACCGTCCGATCGTGATCGGGTTGTCAAGTACGAACGTCTGGACAGCCTTCAGCGCTAGTGTTGTCTGGTGATCAGTCTGGCGCACTTTGTACACTACGCCCTGCCCCCCCTGCCCCAGCTTCTCTATCTCTTCGTATTTTCCAGAAATTACTCTCGTCATAACGGCAACACCGTATTGCGATTCACTGCGGAGGTGGAGAATTCCGCTCCATCAACCCCGCCGAGACTGTGCGTCACAGCACTCTTCAGCATGACACCTTCATAATCAACATGGCTGGCAATAAGAAGCCTTCCTTATTTACTCTCTTCCTCCAGCCTGTCGGAGTTGGTCCGAGACCGTCACACAGCCCTTTGCTCGCGCTATACGCAAGGCAGTTTCGTTTGTCTGGTTGAGTGTATTCGGCTGGGCTCCTTTCGTGAGTAACGCTTGCGCAATCTCCGGAAAGCACTCACGCGCTGCCCACATCAGTGCAGTCCGCCCTTTTCTATCTTTCGCGTTGACATCCGCCCCGTTTGCCAACAAGAGTTGGACAGAGTCAGCAAACCCCTTCTCAGTTGCCAGCATAAGAGCGGTCCGTCCAATCTTGTCCCGGGCGTTCACTGTTGCCCCTTTGTCGATCAGAATACGCACAATCTCAATCCGACCCCACGCTGCTGCTGTGATCAGCACGGTTTGCCCAACAAGGTCATCCCTCGCTTCGATATTTGCGCCCTTGCTTAGGAACGTTTGCGCGAAGGCAGTATGTCCCCGGAAGGCAGCAACGATCAGCGGCGTCCAGCTACGCTTATCCTTCGCGTTCACGTCTGCACCCTGAACAAGCAGAGTCTGTACAAGATTGGGCCGGTCGCCTACCAGCGCGGCTTCGAGCAACGCAGTCCAGCCAGCGTCATTACGCGTATTGGGATCAGCTCCGGCAGCGAGAAGTGCTTCAACCAGATCGAGGTTGACCCTCCGTTCCTCGGTAAACTTCTTTGCGACAGGATCGTAGACGTAGCAGTATCCTTCGAGTGTCCAGGATAGTACACTTTTCCCTTTCCCATCCCGCATATTGACGTCCGCGCCACGACTGAGAAGTACCTTCACGATGTCCAGCGTATTGGGGTGACATTGCTTCGCGGCCGCAAGCAAACCAGTAGTGCCTTTGGAATCCTTGGCGTTGACATTCACTCCTTGGGAGAGAATCTGTTGCACCTTTGGTAGGTCACTAGAAGTTGCCGCTTCAATCAATTCAGCAGTAAGAGGCGACACTTCGACCGGAGCAGTCACCGGGGGTTTTCTCCTTGCTGACTGAGCGTTGCTTATGGTCGGACACAATACAAAGATCACTAGTATCAACCACCACGTCACACCACGGCGCCACATATTCCTCTCCTCGTTCTTTTTCGTACACAAGCTGAGACAGGGACATTGAAGATTTCCTATTCTATCAGAAAGTTTACGAGGGGACACGGCTCGCCACGGCGTTTCGTCACAAGGGAATCATGCCCTTAAGCACCATGATAGCAGGGTGGGAGAGATGTCCCCCTTGTGAGCAATTCAGGATCGAGATATGCCGGGCGAGTTCAACCATGCTCATCTCCGATGCCGCATAGACACAGTATTACAAAGGGGGAAATTCTATGCCCAAGACTCGCGTTGCTGTCCTGGACGATTACCAAGATGCCGCTCTACAGATGACCGATTGGAGCCCTATTACCCCGGACACCGCAATAACCGTTTTCAGAGACCATCTCTTCGATCAGGAGGCACTGGTCGGACGACTCAAAGACTTTGAGATTGTCGTGTCGATGCGCGAGCGCACGCCGTTTCCTCGTGCGTTGCTGGAGCGGCTGCCAAAATTGAAACTGCTCGTCACTACCGGGATGCGGAACGCGGCAATTGACGTAGCCGCGGCGACAGCTCTAGGGATCACCGTTTGTGGCACAAGTGGCGTGCTGTATCCGACCGCAGAATTAACGTGGGGCCTTATTCTCGCGTTGCTTCGTCATATTCCGCGAGAAGATAAAGCCGTGCGCGCGGGACAGTGGCAAGTAAGTA
>JAYVFX010000397.1:0-2508 GCA_043772795.1 Deltaproteobacteria bacterium | reverse complement strand
GGCGCGGGTTGAAGTCTCAGCATAGGCGGACGCAGGGGAGGAGGGGAGATGTGGAACCGACTATAGAATTGTCGCCCCGCGCATCACATCTACACGTGGGGTCGCTGGCCGAGGCCTATGCCTACTGTCGGCAGATTACACGCAAAAGCTCGTCAAACTTCTACTATGCCTTCCGTCTGCTTCCCGGCGAACGTCACAATGCTTTATGTGCACTGTATGCCTTCTGCCGCTTCATGGATGATATTGCTGACCAGCCTGAAATCGAAGCGGCTTCACTGCAAGGGGAAGGGAAAAAAGAGCGACTTGAGGTATTGCTGAACGCGTGGCGCGAAGAGTTACAGCAGTGTTACGGAGGTTCTCCACGCCATCCCATTTCCCTCGCGCTATCTGACACCGTACAACGGTTTCCGATTCAGCAAGCGCATCTTGCCGGACTCATCGCTGGAGTAGCGATGGATCTCAGTCGCACACATTATCGTACATTCGCGGATCTCTACGATTATTGTTACCATGTTGCTTCGTTGGTCGGACTCGCGTGTATCGAGATTTTCGGTTATCGCAACGTGAGTGCTCGAGAGTATGCGGTCGATCTCGGGATTGCGTTTCAGCTAACCAACATTCTGCGCGATGTAGGAGAAGATGCACAACGGGGGCGCGTGTACCTCCCAGAAGAAGATCTGGTGCGGTTTGGTTATACTGAAGAGGACTTACGAAACGAGGTCTACAATGATGCCTTTGTTCGCCTCATGACGTTTGAAGGAAACCGCGCCCGAGAGTACTATAACCGTGCCCTCCAGAATCGAGCGTCTGAGGATCGACGTTCTTTAGTAGCGGCTGAAGCCATGCGGCTCATCTACAGCCGTTTGCTCGACACCCTCGTACAACGAAACTTTAATGTATTCAGCTCCCGCGTGACCTTACCCTCATCACGAAAAGCGCAGCTAGCGTTTCAGGCTTGGGCACGTGGATGGTTCGGGATTCTCTAGCGGGGGGCCTTAAGCAATCACAGGAATAGCCGATGGTTCTTCAATACCTATGAAGAATCACAAGTGGCGTCACTTCTTGTTTGGCTTTCTCTTCGGTGCAGGGGGCCTGTACTTTTATACCTTTTATGGTGAGCAATACCTAAACGCCGGTTCCGATTGGATGCAACGAGAAGCAGATAGATACCAGATCGAACACCCTACGCTGAAAGCGGATTCTGGGTGGAGGAGCGAGGGGGGCGGGAAGAAGAAGTAATAGGCGCTTGCTCAACGAACAAGCGCCGTTTCTTGTAAGAACAACTCGCCGCAGCTACACGATCTGCTACGCCACTGCGCGTAATTTCTTTCCGCTGCCACGAGAGCTGCCTGTGGTTCCATTATCCGGCAAGAAGTCCGAAATATTGGTTTTGCCGTAGCGTGAACCAGGAAAGAGCGATCGAATCGCAAAAGCCACCTGGCCCATTAAGCGTTTGACCCCAGGCGTTTTTTCAGCCTCGCTGATAGGCTCGAGGCGGATGATTGCGCCATCGGTCTTTTTACACACCTGGAAGAAAAACTGCTGTTTCTTCCCAGGTTCGATAACGAGGGCTTCGAGTAGAAGTTTACTGCAGTCGGTGTTGATATAATATTCGCTGACCCGTTTGATCCCATCCTGGTCGCGGAGGAACATTTCCGGGCGGCGGATGACAATCTGGCGCAGATCAACAGGTCCCTCAATAGTGACGTTTGGCATCAACTCTCTCCTTGCACACGCGGGGGCTAAAGGGTCTTTCCCCTTTTCTTCACTCACTCACGATGGCCCTGTCCGGACGTTGTCCTCCAGGGGTATTCTATCCGTCTCCCCTGCGGATAAAACGCCTCTCTCATTTACCTGTCCTTAGGCGCGTGGTCAAGCAGCGATTATTATGCATTTGCACGGCGCTACGGTATCTCCCAGGACGCGCAGCAGATTATCAGCCTCATTATCTAATGGCAAAGTGTAGAAGGCCTGTCTATTCAGGTGCTACTTTACATCATGTGTGCAGACGGGCTATAAGCGGTGCTACCCGCTAAACGCGGTGCGTGAGAGGAATCGCGCCATGTTTTCTACACCCCCAGCTACCCCCACACCAAAAAGCCCTTACGTTGTCTCTACGGAAGAGGCAATCGAAGAGATCCGTGCCGGTCGTATGATCATCCTCATGGATGATGAAGACCGTGAGAATGAAGGCGATCTCTACATGGCTGCCGAGAAAGTCACGCCAGAGGCCATTAATTTTATGGCTACGTATGGACGCGGCCTCATTTGCCTCCCTATGGCTGAAGAAATGATTGACGCCTTGGGATTGCCGATGATGGTTGCGAAGAACACTGCTCCGCTCGGTACGGCGTTTACTGTGTCGATTGATGCACGACACGGCATCACCCATGGTGTAGCAGCAGAAGATCGAGCCACAACGATCTTGACCTCTGTTCGTGATAATGTCCGTCCCGAAGATCTCGTCATTCCTGGGCATATTTTTCCGCTACGAGCACGTCGTGGCGG
>JAYVFX010000396.1:0-2081 GCA_043772795.1 Deltaproteobacteria bacterium | reverse complement strand
GTCACGGCAAAGCCAACCCGCAACGGCTCACCTCACTCCTCACCCAGCGGTTGACTGGAACCAGTAACTAAAAGTGACAAAGAACACCCGTATGGATTTTTCATTCACCCCTGAGCAAGAAGGATTTCGCCAGGAACTCCGCCTCTGGCTAAAGGCCAATGTCCCCGCGACCGCCCACACCTTGCGCCATCTCCAGCCGCAAGCTGCCACCGAGGACCTCGATTTTTTGAAACGGTGGCAACGGACCTGCTTTGAGGGGGGATGGACAGGTCTTTCGTGGCCACGGGAGTACGGAGGCCGCGGGGCTTCGCTGATGGAACGCATGATTTTCGACGAAGAAATGGCCGCACACAAAGCTCCACAGCTCTTAAACGTGCTGGGATTGGAAATCGTCGGCCCAACCATCCTCGTCCACGGTACCGAAGAGCAGAAGCGCGCCCATGCAACCAAGATCCTCAGTGGAGAAGAGATTTGGAGCCAAGGTTATTCGGAACCGAATTCAGGATCAGATCTCGCCTCCCTACGAACTCGCGCGATCGAGCAGGGTGACTATTTTGTGGTCACAGGACAAAAAGTCTGGACCAGTTTAGCCTCCTACGCCGATTGGTGCCTCCTGTTGGTACGTACCAATCCAGACGCACCCAAACACCTCGGACTTTCCTGTTTACTCGTCGACATGAAAAGTCCCGGCGTCACCGTGAAGCCCCTTCGCACCCTCACCGGCAATAGTGAGTTTAACGAAGTCTTCTTTGAAGAGGTAAAAGTCCCGAAACAGAACCTCTTAGGAGAAAAAGATCACGGCTGGCGGGTGATCATTACGTCACTCATGTTTGAACGCCAAGGACTCGCCTTTTTCTTCACCTTTGACCAGAAGCGTCAGTATGACGATCTCGCGACCGCCGCACACACCACCTCGCGTTACGGCGAGCCGCTCCTGACTGATCCGCAGATTCGTCAGAAGATGGCCCAAGCGTACATTGAGACCGAGATTTTGAAGCTCAACAACTATCGTGCCCTCACCCACCTGCTGCGCGGCAATCCGCCTGGACCAGAAGGCTCGCTCCCCAAACTCCAGTGGGCCGAATCGAACCAGACGCTGCAGCAACTTGCGGTTGACATCCAAGGAGCCCAAGGACAGTTGTACCAAGGAGAGCAATCCGCACTTAACGATGCGTACTGGCAGTATGGGTTTCTGCGTGCCCGCGCCAATTCCATAGAAGGTGGAACTTCGGAGATTCAACGTAATATTATCGCCGAACGCGTCCTTGGTCTGCCGAAAGCGCGATAAGCAAAGGCCAAGACAGTTGCTTCTCTTCGCGCTACCGCCACTCCTCCGGTCGGTCTACTAACCAGTCCGTTAACGCGCTCTCCAACGTGTATTGATATGGGTATTCCTGTGCACGCAGGAACCCCGGAACAATATTGTTGGAGCGCACGAGTTTACGAATACGGACGGGGCTGATCGGTTGATGAATCCCGAGTGCGCGGCTGAGAGCCTCGATTAGGTAAGCAGCACCAAGGAGGAGGGCATACGGAACACGCGGAACAAAATACTGCACGTGAGCAACGCGGAAGACGGTGTTGACGTAGTCCGCTACGGTCGGGGCGGGGTCCATCGAGAAATTGAAAAGCGTCGTGTCCATCGCCATCCGATCCTGCCAGTCCATCACCCAGGTCAAGGCGTGGCACAATTCCTTTACATATCCCCCAGCTTTGCGTGTCTGCTGGTTCCCCATATAAAAGAAGTAGCGCCCCAATACCGCGCGAATCATCCGCGTGACATTACCGCCTTCTCCCGGCCCGAACACTACGCCAGGACGGACAATGATCAATTTGCGCTGTTTCTCCGCTCGTTGCCACCCCTGATGAATCTTTTCTGCCGCCAGTTTCGACGCGCCATAGGGAGAAACAGGAACAGGAAGTGAGGTCTCATCCTTACGCTCTTCGCTTGGTCCATAGGGCGCGATACTGCTCGTAAAGATCAGCCTCGTACACCGCGCTTCCGCAGCCCAGGCACAGACATGGTCTGCTCCCGGCAGGTTGGTCCCGAAATATTCGTGCGGCTCGTGTCCCGGCTCTCG
>JAYVFX010000395.1:0-1653 GCA_043772795.1 Deltaproteobacteria bacterium | reverse complement strand
TGGCCCATGGTGCCGGAAATCGATAAGGCTTGGTCACGCAGTGTGATCACCCCGGCGGGTTTTCCATCTGGGCGTTGCACTAATATCCGCCAGCCTGGTGCATCGGGTGGCGAACCCAGCGCCCAGATACTGCTCTGGCCAAAATTGAGTAGGGCATTGGTCTGTTGCTGCTGCTGTAAGACGGCTTTGAGTTGGTCGATGGCGTAGCCTTTGCCAATGCCGCCGAGGTCGAGTCTCATTCCCTTGCGTTGAAGTGTGACTTGTCCGTTTGGTGAGAGTGAGACTAAACGTCCGCCAATGCGCGCTCGTGCTTGTCGGAGAGCTTGCGCTGAAGGTAGCGTGTGACGGGTTACGGCTTGCTGCCACACTGTGACTATTGGCCCGACTGTGACATCGAAGGTGCGGCGCGTTTGCTTCCAATAATGTAAAGACACGGCGAGAATTTTATACACTGTAGGTGGGACTACCATTGGTCCCTGACCAGCGTGGGCATTCAATTGACTCACTGCGCTGTCGGGAGAGAACGTTGTCAGTTGGGTCTCAAGTGTAGTTACGAGGGTAAAAAGATCATCAAACGTAGAGTTCGTGGTTTGCTGATCACATAGTAAGATTTCTAATACGGTCCCCATGACATAGCGCCCATCGCTGTGGCAGGGGGTGGACGCGAAGGTAGGCAGCAGACCCAAAAATGGAATGAACAACACTAAGAGTGATAAAAATCTGATGCTGTTGACGAATGTTTCCTTTCCGCCCGCAACACGACAAAATCCCCCCGCGCTATGCGTGGCCCCCTTTGCAAAGGGGGCTTTTAGGTTTCCTCCTTTGAAAAAGGAGGGACAGGGAGGATTTCGCCAACCGTATCGAGTCTGAGCCATGCGCGTTGGTGACGTTCACGCCAGCGGTTCATCGGGATTCGTAGGCATGGCTGGTTGGGCGCGGTAGTTTTGTTGTGAGCCGACCAACACCGCCCACAAACTAAGACAAATGAGTACCGCGAGGCTAATCTCCAGTGCCAGAAATCCGACGATCTTTAAATAAGCAAAGCCAGGGTGAACAAACCGCACCAGCCAGCCGCTTCCTTCGTCCACTAGCGCTGACACGAAGGGGACGACGATGAACCACGGCTTCCGTTCAGGAGGGAGCGGAACGAACAGAACCAGATGGGTCAAGGTTAACAATAAGATCCCCATGGCAAAGAAGTGAAAATGGGAAATCTCTAGCATGCCTTGATACGTGCGAGGCTGACGAAAGCTTTCCTCGGAGCCGAGATAATATTCGGTGACCGATTTGTACGTGAAGCCAATGTGAGAATAGAGCAGGGCGTTGGTTAACCAAAGAATACTAATATAGATGACGAACAAGACGATAATGGTTTGCAGGAGCCGGTTCCGTGACCACTCGCCGGTGACGACAAAACGCATGGAGCTAGTGTCCCCCGTGAAAAACAATCTGAAAAGCGGCAGAGGCCTTGCGTACGGCGTTGGTGACAGACTGTGATGACAATGTCGCACCACTGATAGCATGAATGCCTTTATATACTTGCAGTTCTGGCGCTAAGACTTTACCGTCAAATTGTTGAAGCCACCGTTGCGGTGGGAGATAGTCCTCTGGTTCATGGAATGCGACCACCATGACCTTCTGCACAGTGCCGGT
>JAYVFX010000394.1:0-12241 GCA_043772795.1 Deltaproteobacteria bacterium | reverse complement strand
ACCAAGCCGAGTTGGCAAATTCGCACCACCATCACGTCCGTTGCAACCAGCACCGACAGAGAGTATTGAAGCAGGCCTCGCACTACGTGCGAAGATCTTTGATTGTCTGATCGCAACAATACCTGGTTGTCTCCGTTTACTGATCGCTCCTGACGGGGAACTGACTCAGGTACCGTTTGAAACCCTGCCGTTGGACGATGGTCGGGTGGTAACCGACGTGTATGACCTCAGCTATCTCAGCACTGGGCGCGATGTACTGCGCTTTGGCGCGTCTGCTTCTGGCCAACCATCGGATCCTATCGTCGCGGCTGACCCGGATTTTGACCTGTCTCTCAACAACCGTGAACCTTCAACCGTACCGGTCACCGTAGCAGTCCCTGTCTCCCTTGCACCCGAAACCACGCACCTCTCGCGCGATCTCGATCGCAGTTACTCCTATAGACGCTTACCGGGAGCACGGTTAGAAGGGAAGCTGGTGGCGGCACTGCTCGAAGCAGCACTGCTCAAGGTGTTCACGGTGCAAGCGTGGGAACCCAAAGAGATATTGGACGCGCGGCTGAAAGCAATTCGCTCGCCGTGGATTCTCCATCTGGCAACGCACGGCGTCTTTCTGAATGACCAAGACTTTGTGGCCCGGCAGCTCGAGTTTGTCATGAACCAGAAGGCCCTTGGCAACGGACCGGCGCGCTTTGTCGGACGGGGGCTGGAGAACCCAATGGTACGCTCATGGCTGGCGCTGGCCGGCGCGAATAGCTGGATGAAGGGAGACCGATTACCACCGGAAGCCGAAGACGGACACCTGACCGCCGCCGATGTCACCGGCATAGATTTTCTCAACACCGAACTGGTGGTGTTGTCAGCCTGTGACACTGGCATCGGACAGGTACGAGCCGGAGAAGGGGTGTTGGGGCTGCGCCATGCCTTCATGGTAGCGGGAGCAAAGACGTTAATCATGAGTTTGTGGAGGGTGGATGATCTAGCGACAGCGCTGCTGATGGAACGTTTCTACCAGAACTTGTTGCATGAGAGATTACCGCGTAGTGTCGCTCTACGTCAGGCACAGAGCTTCGTGCGTACAGTCACGGTTGGTGAGCTACGCGATCGCTGGCTATCGGTAGACATGATCGAGAAATTAGTGGCAGGAAGTCAGGAGGAGCGAGAAAGCTTAGAGAAATTAGCGGCACAATCAGACGATCATCGCCCATTCAGTCATCCATACTACTGGGGCGCATTTATCTTACAGGGTGATCCATCGCCGTTGGCGATGCCAACGGTGTAGGAAGACGTTCGGCGAGTGCAGCCTGCCCTACCTCTCAGCCGCAGAGCGGCGAATGAAGGTAGCCCGGTCTTTTAAGGCCGGTGAAGCGGAACCTCCACGACCACCGCGTCGCGCCGCGACGCGATGAATTACGATCCATCGCAGCCAGGCCGTAAACGACCTGGCTACCCTCAACCGTCCCTCCGGGACGAAAAGAACTGAGCAGTTACCAATCGCAATCAAAACCTCAGCATGCTATCTTCGCAAACATTATGACATCTCCTTCCACTCCCGCCCTTGCTGAGACCCCGGCTGCTCCTACATATCGCTACATTACCCGTCTACCCGGCGTACGTGGTGGGAACGCCATTATCGAGGACACGCGAGTTGGTGTTCATGATGTTATCGGGCTTCTCCAGAACGGGGAAACCATAGACACGCTCACAGTACACTGTTTTCCCCACATTACGCGAGCTCAAGTGTATGAATGTCTCGCCTATTACGAAGATCACCGCGGTGAGATTGACGTGCTGGTGGCTCGGCAAATGGCAGCGGATGCCTCGTGAAGTTCTTGTTCGATCATGACGTGCCGGATGATATGGCATTTGCGCTAACGGCACTGGGCCACGACGTTTTGCGCTTGCGCGAAGTGCTTCCTGTTACGACTACCGATGAAGCAATCCTTCGATTTGCTACCGAGCAAGGATTGGTGCTGATCAGCTGTAACCGAGATGATTTTCTGAATGCAGCACGGAAGATAGCTCATGCCGGATTGATTATTTTGATTCGGCGTCGATCACGAGCATTAGAACGTGCGGCCTTGGTACGTCTTCTCGACCAAGCGGGCGAAACAGGCATCAAAGGCAACATCAATTTCGCTTGACAGGCTAGAATCTCTTCACCCAACACATTTATGAAGGCAACAACTCCAGAGCATATTCCTGTGCGTGCTCGTTAAACGCCTTCCCTGCCAGAGCGAGTGCTTCGGCAATAGCCTCCTTGGTGATACTCCCGTGGAACTGTTCGATGATCATTTTCCAAGACATCCCTTCGGCAACCATTTCGAGCACCTGCCACACCATAATCCGAGTACCGCGAAAGGTTGGCTTGCCATGACAGATCTTCGGATCGATAACAACATACCGTCCCAGAGCTTTTGCTTTCATGAGGAATCCTCGCACTTTTCGCTATAACATTCTGCAAACGTCAGGCGCAAGCTAATGATGCCCTCAAACCCGTGGCAACACCTCTTCACCAAACAGCTTGATACAATCCAGCACCCGCTCACGCTCTGGTCCGCCGGGCAAGCGGAAACGCATCACGACATAATCGACATCATACTCACGTTCATACATGGCGAGTTGGTCGATGCATTCCTGTGGCGAGCCAGCCACGGCATGGCGAAAGCTGTTACTGATAGTGAAATCGGCTTCAGAACGAAAATCGGGATGATGGGTGAGAATGCCGTAGCGATGATAGAAGAGTAGTTCTTGCACGTAGATATCGCCGAATACCCGCTCGGCTTCGTCACGAGTCGGTGCGACCCAACCATCACGCATCAATACCACTTGTGATTTTCGACCAGCTTTGGCTGCGGCTTCACGATACATCGCGACTTGCGCTTTCCAGGTTTCTTTCTGTAACGGAAATGGGTCGCTACACCAGGCATCACCACTACGTCCAGCGCGTTGAATCGTGTAGGGAAACATGCCACCGAGCCATAACTCGGGGTGTGGTTGCTGGAGCGGCTTTGGTGTCAGTCGCACGTTGTCATAGTTGAACACCTGGCCGTGGAATGAAAAACTCTCTTGCGTCCAGGCGCGCATCATCACTTCGAGTCCTTCTTCAAATCGCTGTCGTCCGCCTCTCATCGGAATCGCAAAGGCGTTGTGATAATCGGGGTGATAACCAGAGGCGAGCCCGCAAATCAGTCGGCCCTTGGACATCAGGTCGAGCATGGCCATCTGCTCGGCTACATGGACGGGGTCGTACAAAGGAAGAATAAGGATGTACGTGCCGAGACGAATACGCGTTGTGCGTGCTGCGACTCCGGCCATCAACAACAACGGTGAGGGAAACAGACACTCCGTGCGCGTGTGTCGCTCGGGGATCAGAAGAGCGTCAAATCCAGCCTGTTCTGCGATTTCTGCCTCGTGCCAAAGGTGGTCGATGAATGTTGTCACCTGAGCACTGTTCGGCATAGGCATGTTGTAGGGTCCGCCGTGAGTGTCAAGGAGATAGCCGATTTTCATATGACCTCAAATCGCTTATGGCATATAGCTCATAGCTGATAGCCCGTTCGCTTTGCTCACTCTATAGCAAATGGCATATGGCAAAAGGTTTCTATTCTATGCCATAGAGTGAACGCAGTGAGCGAGCTATACGCCATACGCCCAATGCCATAGAGCGAGCATAGCGAGCGAGCCATAAGCCATCTGCCAAGAGCTTTCTACCGTATCAACAACGCCGCGCGATCCGCCCCACGATAGAGGCCTGTGGTAATGGAGTCATGGATCGTATCGAGCAGTTTGGTAAACGCTGAGAGATTAACAGAGAGTGAGTCGCGGATGCTCTTGGCAAATTCGTCTTCCTTCTCCTGCAAAGCGGTTCGCACACGACTCTCGCTTACAAAGGAGCGTAGAAAACCGGGCATATCCATATTCTTGAGCAAGTTTTCCATGCCGACCTTTCCTAAGTACCACGCCACTCCGCCAATAATGATGAGCATCAGTGCTCCCACTGGCCCGTGCGTCAGAAGGGCAATCCCACCGCCACCACCTAGCACTGACGTTACCAGAATCGCACCCAATACAGACACAAAATTACTCACCCCGCCAAGAACGGATTCCGTATCGACCATGTCTTTCGGCATGCCAGTCATTCCTTCCATCCCGAGCATCGTGGGCAAATGCATCGCCGTTTGGGGGACATGATAGCGATCACAGACTGGATTGGTTAAGCGTTCCACTTCAGGAAGCATCCTCGTGAACCAATTGCGAATGATCTCGCCGAGCTTATGCTTCCCTTCAGCACTGGCAAGCCACTCGATAGTACGCGGCTGCACCACCTGTTCGAGGTCGGTCAGCGTCCGCAACTGTCCTTGTTGCCACTCATAAAATGCGGGCACGATCACCGCCTCTGGCAATGCCCGGGCAAGAAACGAGGACACGGAATCAAGTAGTGCAGGAAGGCTTTCCTCTATCGTCTGACGGGCTTTTCCCGAGGCAATCAGGCTGTCGATCTCCTCACGAAACGCGGTCGTCTTTAACTCAATGCGACCAGCGCCAGCTAACCCACGAGCGATAGCAAACTCCGGCTCAGCACCACGGACAACACGGGTATCAGGAAATACTTTGTCACACAGCTCAGACGTGAACCCCATGCGTGATGCACCGCCCGTCAACAATACCAACCGTGGCGAGTATTCGTGCATCCGTTCTTTGGCATGTAAAAGTGCGTCATGGAATGCGTTTTTCCAGCTGCGGTTTTGTAGCTGGGGAAGGGGACGTTCTAATAACTCTTCCATGATAGCGGGGGTGATCTCGACATCGAAATACAAAGGTGGGTTCGTCTCGAGTCGGACGGTTTTACTCGCCGGTGTATCCAGCCACATCTCCGGATTGGAAAAAAACATCTCCTTTACTTTCCGGCACTCTAACTCACAGATTGCCGCGTAGACCGGATATTCAGCAAAGATCGTCCGCAGTTCGGCCGCACGTTTGTGGGTGCTCACAATACGTTCTAGAATCGCTTTATCGATCAACCCACCGCCGAGTGCATTCTGGCCGAAATCGCTGATACGAATTTCCAGGTTCTGTACGGCGGTAAAATCGGTCGTCGACGAGCCAATATCGATGATGAGAATCGCACCTTCAGCGAGGTCCTGTGAGATGTAACCGGATTCCCTCGCGTAGACTAATGCAGCACGAGATTCCGGCCAGACTGTCACCTGTCGCATTCCGGCGTCACGCAACAGCTCCGTGTATCGTTCCCGAATGGCGGCACTCCACCCCGACGGACACCCAACAAAGAAGAGCGTCGTGTCACCACCAGTAATCTCTCGGTCTTTGAGCAAAACCTCAAGGACCTTGCCGACAAAGAGTTTGAGTGGCTCGCGCACCTCAAAACGATCGATCTCTGGACTCTTGAAGGCGATACGTAGGCTGCTCACGTTACGTGCCATGAACGCGTCGTCACCAATGAGGGTCCCGCGGGTCGCGTGCTGGGCAACTGCGGTAATAATACTCTTGCTACCGTGGATATCGAGAATTTGCGGTTCGGTTGTGGCCGCAAACATCGCCAACGCTACTGCCGTCTCACCATGCCCAAGATCAAAACCGACAATCTCCACATCCGGCTTCACATTAGTGACCTTTCTCTTTGTTTGCCGGTTCGGTTACAAGTCCGCGTCTCAGTGGTTTTCCTTCTTTGTCCACCAGTGCAGGTTTGAGTGTCAGCCATTGGCGGCTTTTCGAATCAAGGCTCGGCACGGCATCAAACAGAAACGCACGCTCGGCAGAGAAGCGTTCGACTCTGATCCCGTGCTTCTCAAGCAAGAAGATCAGTGGTCGGAGCTGCTTGAGGGCAAAGATACCATCTTCCACCGACGCGGCGTAGAGCAATTCTTGGAACAGCTCGAGGAATGCCGCATCGTTCCCTAATGAACTCACCGGTGGTGATAACGGCTGAGCAGCTTCAGCCAAAACGGCATCAACGGATTTCAGGGTCTCACGAACACGTGAGAACAGGGTATTGCGATTGATACGGACCTCGGGAGTCGCCTCTGGCAGTGTAGCCGGAATAGTGACCGCTGATGGCTTCACAAACCATTCGCGCACGTCGAGCAGTACCAGCGCAACGAGGAGGATAAGACCGAAAAAGTTCTCGGCCTGAACTAAGGCACCACTCAAGGCCGTGGCAAGAATGATCCGCACGACACGAAGAAACCAGTCTCCGCGGCTTGTGGATGCCGATATCCGCGCGGCGCGTTTGTCTCCAATCTGGACGACATCACAACTTGCCAGTATTTCTACGCCGGAGTTCACAACATCCAAAAGAAACCCTAGCAGTCGCCGCTCGGTCAGGCTCCGTTCCTTTTCTCGACTGGCGGCAATGAGGAGGGACCCCATCCAGTCTCGCACTTCCTGAATAGCTCGCTCGGGTGGATACTCACCGCGCAATCGCTCGCGAAGGCGGGCACTCCGTTGATCAAAGAGTTCTGTCAGCGTACTCATGCTCGTTTATGTTTTCTCGTCTCCAATAGTCTGTCAACATAACTGTGGGGCAGACTCTATGTACACCGAGGTAAGACTTTTGTCCCTAGGAGTTCGATACACTTCATCGTTTCCTGGTGACTCGGCCCCGTTGGATGACGCAGCATGAGGATCATGTACTGACAACCGATCTCTCGCTCGTAGCGTTTGATCTCGGCGACCACGTCGTCCGGCGTTCCGCAGAGGAGCCGGTTCGGCGCCACGCGGTCATACCTCCACTCGGCATCCGACTTGATATTTTTCACCCACGGTTCCCATTGTGAATTAAAGCGACCAGAGGAAAAGAAGCCGAGGTGCAAGTAAAACAGATGATAGGCTTGAATGTGCGGCCACCACACACGTTCCACTTCCGCGCGACTCTCCGCCACCCAGGTATCACGTAACAAGGCGATCTCGACTCGTGAATTCCCCGCTTTTGCGGCGGCGTCGCGATAGATCTGCCCCCAGGCTTTCATCACATCAAAGTTGTGGAGCGGATCAGAGATCCACCCGTCTCCTATTCTTCCTGCCCGTTTGAGCGTGACCTCTGACATCGCCCCGACCCAGATGGGCGGACGCGGGCGGCGGACCGGACGCGGAGTAATCGTCACATCCGTAAACTGATAGTGACGACCTTGATGGGAAAATGTTTCCCCAGCCCAGGCATGTTTGAGAATCTCGACTGATTCAGTGAAACGCGATGCTGCCTCGGTCAGCGGAATTTGGAATGCATCGAATTCTTTTTGAATCAATCCGAGTCCAGCACCAAGAATAAACCGACCCCGAGAGAGGTTATCGATGACCGCTCCTTGTTCGGCAATTTGCAGTGGATGAAACAAGGGCAACTGCATAATGCCAGTGCCAAGCTCTGCGCGTTTGGTCCGCGCCGCTAGCGCTGCAAGAAATGTGAGCGGTGCTGGCATATAGCCATCCGGCATTTGATGATGCTCGGGAACGAAGAAGGCGTCAAAGCCAAGCTTTTCGGCAAGCTCAGCTTGCTCAAACACTTCATCGTACAATCGCGGGAGATTCTCTCCGTTCGGAGGATCTTGTAACAAGAAGAACAGGCCGAATTTCATGACTGCTGTCGCTCCGCAAGATATCGCCGCACAACCAACAAACCGTCCGGCGTAAATTGTTCCGTTCGTGCTCGCCGTAGGATGTCGTCGATCGTCATCATTTCCACGTACTCAACTTCTTCCACCTGCGGAACGATCTGGCCTTCGTGTATACAAGAGAAGGCTCTGCCCCATACGCGGGCTCGTTCATCTTCGAAGTAGAAATCGAACAAATTGGTGAGTGACACGTCACGAATGCCCATTTCCTCTGCGAGTTCACGAACCGCGCCCTCTTCATAGCTTTCACCGGCAAGTACGACACCACCAGTAGCCGGGTCGAAATAGCCAGGAAAGACATCTTTGGTCATAGTGCGCTTCTGCACATACAGTGCGCCTTGTGGGTGAAACACAAGAATGTATGTACTGCGATGCAAAAGGCGTTGCGCACGCATCTCCCGCCGTGGTGTGGCACCAACAGCATTGTTGTGTTCATCAACGATAGCAACGATTTCGTCGGCTGGGTTCATAAGTCAGTAATGAGTAACGAGTGATGAGTTACGAGGAACGAGTTTAAAACGTAAAATGTAAAGAATAGCCACCCCCCTTCCCTTTACGTTTTACGCATTACGTTTTATTGCTTTCTTCTGACCTCGGACTCCGGACTCTAGACGCTAGACTGCCATGCCGCAAAATGTTCTCGTCATCTTCACCAAAGCGCCGATTGAAGGTCAGGTTAAAACACGCCTATGCCCGCCGCTGACACTAGCGCAAGCCGCCGAGTTGGCTTGCTGTTTTCTCGTGGATACTGTCGAACGGGCATGTCAGCTCCCTAGTGTCGAGGTGTACATTGCCTTCACTCCAGCAGACAGTGAACTGTATTTTCGTCAGATTCTACCGTTCCCAGTCAAATACATTGCTCAGCGCGGAGACTCATTGGGCGAGCGCGAATCAAGTATCTTCAGTAATTTATTGGAACGTAAAGTATCACGAGTTGTTCTTATCGGCAGCGATATCCCCACTCTGCCACCGTCACACCTGCAAGAGGCCTTCTCCCAGCTCGAAAACGTACAGTGTGATGCCGTCTTCGGCCCGAGCAACGACGGCGGGTATTATTTAGTAGGGATGCGCGAAGTTCACAAAGAACTCTTCAAGAACATTACCTGGAGTACACCCACCGTGATGGCGGAAACGCTGGTACAAGCGCGAACGCACAATCTCAACGTCGGGCTCGTGCCGACATGGTACGACGTGGATGCTAAAGAAGATCTCTACCGACTCGCAGCCGAACTCAATCAAGGAAAAAACAGCGACACGGCACCACGAACCCATGCCGTGCTTACGCGGTTTGGCTTCTCCCCTGCGCAGTAAAACTCTCCTCCAGGGACGGCATATACGTCAGCAGTTCGCTCTTCATCCGCGCAAAAGCCGCCACTCCTTCCTTCACCACAGCTGAAGCAACCTGGATTGCCTTGATTCCACTCTGTAAAACTCGCGCGGCCTCAGATCCATGCGACACGCCACCAACAGCAATCACATCAACCTGTCCCTGGGTGGCGTGGAGGATCGTCTCTGCTTGGGTCGGTTCGCCATTTACTGAGGCGTTATGACACACTGCAGCTGGAATTCCAGCGTCGAGTAAGACCGCCGCAATAGTGGGCAGCGACAGCGATACTCTTGGAGGAAGCTTCACAACCAGTGGGACCACAACAGCATGACGAATGGCATTGATGATTTTGCTCAGGTTCTCCGTCGAAGCGAACGGCGCGAGGTGATCGTGAACACGGGGGTCGTTAAGGTTGACTTCAATCAGGTCTGCACCGGCAGCGGCAAGTGCCTCAGCAGTCTCAATGAATTCATCAATAGTCAGACCTGCAACACTGGTAATGATTGGTTTCCCAGCTCGGCGTAACTCGGGTAACAGACTGACGTAGTACGCAACGCCGGGATTCTCAATACCGCAACTCACCCCTGGATCAAGAAACGATTCTGGCGTAATCGACTTGGTGACTACCGCACCAGCTTCAGAATATGCTAGCGCCAATAGCTCTTCTCGACTGGTCGAGAGCGCACCGGCAGCGTTCATCAAGCAGAATGGGAACTGAACTCCAGCGATGGCAGTACCTAGTTTAGTCATGGATTTCTTCCTCTGAGGAGAAACGACGAACCTAATATTGATACCGATGACAATTTGACCCTAGACAAGTCGGACCTGAAAAACAAGGAAGGCCAAGCCAGGAGGGGGCTACAGAGGTGAACAGAGCCGCTAGAATCCCCAGAAAAAGAGGCGAAAGGATCAAAACCTGGTGATTTGCGCTGAAGTGGAGAAAGCCAAAAGAGTCTCAGCCCCGACCGGGCGCTCCGGTGTTGAAGGAATTACGCAATCCCACCCATCCTTGTCTTGCTGAGCGGGCGTGCTGAACTGGACGCAGTTTGAGAACCGCTTCGGGAAGTTCTATGCGGAAGGGCTGGGGCGGCCCGCGTCACCGCCACGGACTCTCCTGTTTTTCCCCATAATTAGGTTTGACCTCAAGTCCTCGCTTCATAGTCCACTACTCCCCAACCGGTCGCACGGGTCGTCCAGAGCGGGCAAGGAAATACGCCACCTCGACCATCGCCCAGGTGTCTAGCCGACAGTACTTGCGCAGTTTTGCTTCCAAGCTGGCTTTCCGATCCGCAGTCGTGTTTGGGTCCAACGTCGCGTGGAGATAGGCAACTTGTGCCCCCACGCCTTCCTGCACTTCATCGAGATCATCATAGTCGAGGTCCGGTGCGATAACCGGTAAAACCTTCTTGATCGAAAAGGACCCGTACATCAGAGGATGATAGAAGTGTTGTTTGACGATCGGATGCAAATCGACAAGTCGGTGAATGTAGACTTGTAGCAGGGTGGCATGTTCAGGGTGTCGCATCGCTAACTCTTCAAGACGTGATTTTTCGTACCCCTGGTAATACACGAAAATAGGACCGTTGCCGTCTGGAGGGATGACTTCTCGCATACGTTCGATACAACCCAGCGAAGGATCGTTTCCTGTTAAGTCCAGAAACTCGGCGTGCTCGAATACCCCAGGCGCGCACTCAATGTGACACGACCACTGAAAAGGAATCTGCTCGTATGGTCGCACCCCTTTCCAGCGTGGCACCGGCAGGTCAATCCCTTCGAAATCAAAGTAGTAGCGTGGATAGGGTAATGTCTTCAGGTGCCCATCGCTTCCTGGTTCGAGAATCGCCGCGCCGGTGCGGTGGGCGGTTTGGATGCGGCGGTAGAGATCAGCTTGCTTGCCGGTTAATTCAGTCGGCTTTGGCTCCAGAAGAGAAGTGTACCCCTTTTCCGCGCGCAGCTTCTTGGCCAGACTTTTTCCGGCAGCATCGGGTAGCAATTCAATGGGGTGGGTTGGGCCGGGTGGATCAAGCTTTTCGCAGTGTCCCTTAAACGGACACTCGTACGGATCGGAGCATTGTTTCCCAGTCACAACCTGTGGCATGTCTCCAGAGAGAACAGCCTGTGCCTGTGCGAGCCACGTCGGTACGTTGTTCTTGCGCTGGTACACGTCATCGGTGACATCCAGTTGCCTGAACAGGCCAGAATAATCTCCAGCGCCAGGATAACGCCACTGATTATTGAGAAAGTTGAGCTCGACTCGTGCAAGAGCGAGACCCGCCCCCTCCATCGTCCAGGCTTGAATCGCCACGTCGTTCAGGTGGTGTTCCTGCGGTTTCTCCGGCGTCATCTTGTCTCCCTTGAGAGGGAAAGACGAAGCCTTCGTTTCGCGAAGAATGTAGCCTCCACCTTCCGGCACTAGGGCGTCGGCCTGGACATAGAGGCCGCCATATATCATGGGTACCTCAAAGGCGGGTTTTTGTGACTCTTGCGCAAGGCGGGTTCTCGCACGTTCGGCGGCACGAGTTTTGTCTTCTTCGGGTGACGGTCCCAAGTGTACGCCACCCAACAGCTCTCGGGCTTTCTCACCGACGATGTTCCCGTCTGTTGCCCGTCGAGAAAAAGCCGCATTGTCTGCTGTGAGGAGGTACGGCTCATGATGTTCAAGCCACAGCTTGCGTGAGCATTGGAGCAAGGACTGTAGGTCGGATTTGGTGAGGAATGGGCGTGTTGTTTTCATACGTTACTCTGAAGCTTACGCGTAATTCCGAGTCAGTAAACGAACCTATTCGACGACTCCAACATCCATGATTCTCAGGGAGCCTTGATGGCATCAGCAATGTGCCAGCAAGTCATCAATCTTCGTTGCTTTAATGTATTGCGCTGCGTTTTCTCCGACCGCCAGTGCCTTGAAATGAGCTTCGCCGCATTTAATCTTCGCACTTTCCTTGTCCCGAAGGTCGTCCACGATGAACGCGCTTCGACCCTTGTAAAAAGAAGGGGTTAGGATAGAGAGCTTACCTTTCGGTCATATTTGGTCACCCGCTGTGAATTAGTTGGGCGCTGGGTGGGGCATAGACCGGCTCTGGAATGCCCAAGGCGTGGAGGATGCGGCGTTGCAGAGGGGACAGGGGCGTGACTTCATACCGGATCGTCGTGCCCGTGTCGTGCCGGTACAGGGTGATGGGGGTAAAGGCACGGTGAACGCGCTTGGGCCCGTGTAAAAAGAAGGGGTTAGGCTAGAGAGGGCGGCACGGTGATCTGGGAAAAAGGAGGACTGCGCATGCCGGCGCTG
>JAYVFX010000393.1:0-15382 GCA_043772795.1 Deltaproteobacteria bacterium | reverse complement strand
TCCCTAAATTCGCTCTCGTACTCATTGTGAGCTTCCTTGTCGATTTTCGCCTTTGCCTCTATGTCTTCTTGTACCAATCTGTCTGTTTGTACATGTAGCCGCCTAATTGTGTAGATGGGGAAACGTATGTAACGTAGTGATACTTTGTCACTATCTATGGGAGCAGTACGTACGGTGACATGGACGTTCTCTGGCTGCGCGAGGCATCGAGCAGCATGCAGTGGGCCGCAGAATTAGGAAGGGTACTGGGAGGGAGATACGGTGTTTTAGACAATTGGCTTCTACACATCGCAAACCATTGGGTAGCTCGGTCAGACACGGCTTTCTTTCAGGCACTGTTGCTATCTGATCAATCTTCCTGGGTATTGGCAGCCTGTGCTTTTGTTGCGTTGTGGTTTACCGGTGAAGCAGATCCTGTCCGAGCCCAATCTGGACGTATATCACGCATTGAATGTCGACGGCGAGTTTTGCTCATCGGTCTTGCCTTGCCGGTGTCATTTTTTTAGCGCGCGTGCTTCAGGATCATGTTGAGCGACTTCGACCCTTGGTAAGTGCGGAGATGGAAATACCTATAGATCCACAGCTCTGGTAGGGCATAAAGAGCACCCTTTCTTTAGAGGGATCTTTTCCGAGTGACCATGCCGTCATGTTTTTTGTCATCATTACTGGAGCCCTCAGTATTAATGTTTGGGCTGGGCTTCTGACTCTGGCGATCGGGCTGTACTATAGCATCCTTAGGATTGGTATTGGTTTCCACTGGCCCTCTGATGTTTTGGCGGGCGCGCTCCTCGGTGTTTTGGTGACTTTGTTGCTCTTTGTGATCAAACCGCATCTTGTGAAAATACTCGACCTTGTGATTTTACAGTTCGACCGGTATCCAACCATTACTTATCCTTTGAGTTTCCTTATGCTCCTTGATTTGTCACAAAATTCGCCATGCTGTTTTATCTTCTCTCTCTTGTGCTGAACCATCCGATTGAACACTAACATCGTGTGTAGGTGCAGGCGTTTATTTTTATGACCGGTCGATAGAGAGAAAGGAAAAGAGAATGAGGATAACCAACAAAGCGTGTCTGGGGGCGATACTGCTCGCGCTATTCGCATCCACACGCGGTATGGCAGCTGGCCCGAACACTCCTGAAGAGTGGTTTGCTGCCGGTCGGCATGCCGTACAAGAGGCAAAAAAGCTTGCACCAACAAAGACTGTTGCGAAGAATGTAATCCTCTTTGTCGGCGATGGCATGGGCATCTCCACCATTACTGCTGCGCGCATTCTTGAAGGGCAGCAGCGCGGCGAGAGTGGTGAAGAGAATCAGTTGAGTTTTGAAAAATTTCCTTATGTCGCTCTGTCGAAAACCTACACGGTTGATCAGCAGACCCCGGACTCCGCGCCAACTATGACGGCGATGGTGACAGGTGTTAAAACCAATGACCGCACTCTTTCGGTCGATCAAAATGTGAAGTTCGGCGAGCCGGATAGGAACGTCGTAAAATCACATGCGCTGAAGACGGTTCTAGAGATGGCCGAGGAAAAGGGACTTTCGACGGGGGTGGTGACGACCACGCGGGTGACTCATGCAACGCCAGCTGCCTGTTATGCGCATACTGCAGAGCGTGACTGGGAAGGGGATGAGGATGTCTCCGCAGGAGCTTCGGTGCCTGACATCGCGCGTCAGCTCATAGAGTTCTCCTACGGCAATGGTCTGGAAGTTGCCTTGGGGGGCGGACGGAGCAAGTTTCTGCCACAATCGCAAGACGATCTGGAAGAACAGGGGAAGAAAGGGGGACGCAAAGACGGACGTGATCTGACTCAGGAATGGCTCCGTAACTATCCTCGTGCAGCGTATGTGTGGAACACGGAGCAATTTGCCGCGATCAATGCGGCGACGACCGATCACCTTCTCGGATTGTTTGAGCTAGGGCATATGAAATACGAAACGGATCGTCAGACGGATACAGGGGGTGAGCCCTCACTGAGTGAGATGACTGCAAAAGCGCTTGAGATTTTGCGGAAGAACAAGAAAGGATTTTTTCTGATGGTTGAGGGCGGACGCATTGATCACGGGCATCATGCAGGCAACGCTTTCCGTGCCCTGACTGAAGCGATCGAGTTCTCCAAAGCAGTGCAAGTCGCACGGGATAAGACCAGGCGCGCAGAAACGTTGATTATCGTTACCGCTGACCACAGTCATACATTCACGATTGCCGGATACCCAAAGCGGGGCAATCCGATTCTTGGGAAAGTGATTTTACCGAATCGTACGGAACCCGACCGGGATATGCTCGGGCAGCCGTATAGCACTCTGAGTTATGCGAACGGCCCTGGATACACGGGTGAATCGCAAGATGCCAAGGGCTCTCACCCACAGGGACCCAAAACATTTCCCCACCAACCAAGCAAATACACTGGGATCACGGCGGGGCGACCAGACTTGCAGAGCACTGACACAACCGACCCGAAATATATGCAAGAATCTGTCGTGCCGTTGCCGCAGGAGACGCATGCTGGTGAAGATGTCGCGATTTACGCTGACGGTCCCCGCGCCTATCTTGTGCACGGGACGTTAGAACAGAATGTGATCGCGCACGTGATTATGGACGCGTTACGGTTAAAGAGGTAAGTCTTGCTACCACAGCTCTCGGACGTTCAAAGCAAAGCCTGGTAAAACTGGATCACCACTGATAGTGACTGGATTGTCTAACCTCTCGATCGGCTGGCCTGGGTGGTAGACGTACACCCGCTGGTCGAGCGGATCAATAAGCCAGCCAAGGCGGGCGCCGTTGTCGATATACTCCTGCATCTTTTCTTGCAGGTCTGATACGCGATCGGTGCGCGAGCGTAGTTCCACCACAAAGTCGGGACACAACGGGGCGAAACCTTCTTGCTCGGCATCAGTTAATGCCTCCCAGCGTTCACGCTTCACCCACGATGTATCCGGTGAGCGTTTCGCACCATTGGGGAGGGTAAACAATGACGATGAGTCGAAGACCAACCCTGTTCTATCGATTCTTGCCCAAACGACAAGATCAGAATTGACACTACTGTTCCGCCATCCTGTCTTCGATCCTGTCGGTGGCATAATAACCAATTCCTTCCGTGCGGTGAGTTCAAGTCGTAGCGCGGGATTCTCCTGACAGAGAAGTTTGAACTGCTCATCGCTGACGATTACGCCTTGCACGTTCAGCTTGACGGGTTCGTTACCTTCGTAGGTGACAGGGGTTTGTGACATGCTCAGTCCTTACTTGTGGGAAAGCCTAGAGTTCTATTGTCGGCGGTGCAATCCACGATTTCTCAGCCTCAGCGATTTTCATGAGCAAGCTTGACGCCTTCACCTTGCCTCACTAGAGTTGTGTGAGGACAGATGAGGCTTGCCCTGGTCGCAAGCAAAAGGAGGACTTATGCCGGGAGGCGCTCTTGCAGGCTTCCGGGTCGTCGAATATGGCGACATGGTCTCTGCACCGTATGCATCGAAGTTGATCGCTGACATGGGAGCTGAAGTAATCAAAGTTGAACCCCCCGTGAGTGGCGATGGTGCACGTCGACGCGGACCCTATCCAGGAAAAATTCCGCATCCGGAAAAAAGTGGGTTGTTCCTCTATCTCAATACGAATAAACGGGGCGTGACCCTCAACCTCGAAACGCCACGTGGACAAGACACGCTTCAGCGGCTTGTCGCTCAAGCTGATCTCTTTATCCACAACGTCCATCCGACACGCATGGCAGCGCTTGGCTTGGACTACGAGCGGCTTACACGCAACAACAAAGAGTTAGTTATGACGTCGATCACTCCTTTCGGTTTAACCGGACCCCATAAGGATTACCAGGCGTATGATCTGAACTCCTGGAGTGCTGGGGGCCTCACGTATCTCAATGGTGGCGGCCCAGGGACGGAAGATCTTCCGCCACTCAAAGTATTTGGCCAGCAGTCGGGATTTCAAGCGGGCATTCATGCGGCAGTCGCTTCATTGGGTGCTCTCTTTGCCCGGCTGCGCGATGGTGTGGGCCAGCATGTTGATTGCTCGACCCAGGAAACGTTGATGGCGATCTCGGAATTCGCCGCCATCATGCCTGCCTATGCTAAACAGATCGTTGTCCGCTTCACCGGTAACAAGGCCATTCGCCCGCTTGATATCATGGAGTGCAAAGACGGCTGGATTTATATCTGTTGTGTCGAAGAGCATCAGTGGAAGGAGTTCGTCGATATCATGGGTAATCCAGAATGGGCCGACGAGTCCTTGTTCGCTACGCGACTTGATCGAGCCGAGAACTGGGATGCCCTTGAGCTGTTCATGGCACCGTGGGTGAAGGAACAAACTGTAGAGGAGTTGTACCACAAAGCTCAAGCACGACGCATTCCTTTTGCCCCGGTATCGACAATGGGAGAATTATTCAGTTCTGAGCATCTGAAAGCCCGTGGGTTTTTTGCTGAGATTGCTCATCCGGTGGCAGGGAAATTTCCCTATCCCAGTGCTCCCTATCAGTTTTCGGCGACCCCCTGGGCGCTGCGCCGCCCCGCGCCATGTTTAGGGCAGCACAATGGCGAGGTATATGGCGAATTAGGTATTAATCAAAACGAACTAGAGCAATTGAAACGGGAAGGGATTATTTAGGAAGATGGATAAAGGATAAGGGGGAAAGGATAAAAGGGAAAAAGGTAGAAAATATATCCGAATTTTCTTCTTCCTTTATCCTTTATCCCTTATCCTTTCTTTTTTCCGCAAGGAGTAAAGACTATGAGTAACAAACCGCCATTAGACGGTATCCGTGTTGCCGACTTTTGCTGGGCCTGGGCTGGGCCGTATGGCGCGCTGCAGCTCGCGCATCTCGGAGCAGAAGTCATTCGCATTGAGAGCCAAACGCGTCCGTGTCCATCGCGTTTAATTCCTCCGTGGGCAGACAATAAACAAGGCGGATTCAATCGCTCCGGCTACTTTAATCAGTACAATCAGGGAAAACGCTCGCTGGCCCTGAATCTGAAAAAAGCCGCAGGGCTTGAACTCGCGAAGAAGCTTATCGCTAAAAGTGACATTGTCATTGAGAACTTTGCCGGTGGGGTAATGGATAAGATGGGCTTGGGGTATGAAGTGCTGCGCGCGATTAAACCGGACATCATCATGATCTCACTGTCTGGTTATGGCGCGACCGGTCCAGAGAAAGGCTATGTGTCCTATGGCCCGCCACAAGTAGCACTCAGTGGGATGGCATCACTCACAGGCTATAAAGATGACCAACCGCGACAGGCGGGGTTTTCCTATGGCGACCCGAACGGTGGCATTCATGGGACCTTTGCCGTGATGTGCGCGTTGCTGCATCGCGCGAAAACAGGCCATGGGCAGTACATCGATCTGTCGCAACGCGAAGCCTGCGCCATGTTACTTCCCGAGGGCCTCATGGAATACGCGATGGACGGAACCCAGCCGCCACGTAACGGGAACCGTGATCCGTATATGGCGCCACATGGCGTGTTTCGCTGTGCTGGGACGGATTGTTGGGTAAGTCTCGTTGTTGGGACCGAAGACGAGTGGCAGCGGTTCTGCAAAGCTATCGGCCAGCCCGCGCTCGCGACTGATACGCGCTTCGCTACGTTAGCAGCCCGCAAAGAAAATGAAGATGCACTTGAGCAGATCGTGACGACGTGGACGAAAGGGGTGTCGCCAGACGAAGCGACCCAGAAGCTACAGCATGCTGGCATCGCAGCGTATCCCACCCTCGATGGTAACGACATGCTTGCTAACCCACACGTTGCGGAACGAGGCTATTTTGTCGAACTTGAGCATGCAGAAGTGGGAATGCGCCGTCATCTGGGCATTCCCTGGAAAATGTCACGCACTCCTTGTGAAATACGCCGTCCCGCGCCACTCTTTGGGCAAGATACCGACTATGTATTAGGGCAAGTTGTTGGCTTGAACGGCGATGAGATTGCAGCGCTGCGCACCAAAGAGGTGTTGGTGTGAGGCGGACTTTCCCACGTACCAGAATGTGCGAATGACAGAAAGTGAGGAAGGACAAAACCACACCCTCTGTGTGTTTTTGCCTGATTTTCACTTGCGGATGTGGAAGATGCCGGAATTGTTAGACTTTTAAGGTCCTAAACGTTGAGAAAGAACAGGACCCTCAAGCGACTTGCAATAGTACGGCTTCTCTGGTGAGTAACATGCACACGACAGGGGGATAACGTATCCGATACCTCATTCCCGGTACTCTTGCACCTGACCCCCCTGTCGTCTTTTACCGACATCACTCGTTATCGTATCTGCCCGCGGCATTCGCCAAGAGGATAAAGCGTAGAATGCACGTTCGCATAGGCTTTGCCGGCGTGTATCGCTTCGATGAGTTCTTGGATCTCACCAGCAGCAATACCTTGCCCCGCAGGGCCAATGATATTGGCGGCACGAATCACTCCTGTTATTGTTCCTGAGGGTATTGGGCACAACTGGGTTCCTGCAGGGCCATTACCAAGATTCGAGCACAGAAAAACACTGATCCCTGCATTCACGCCTTTCTGACCGAAGTGAATATGCGCTTGCTGGACACTTCCCTCAAGGTTTGCATAGCTCAACTCAAATTCGATCTGGCTTTCATCGTTACTGATCCGTGCATGGAATCTTCCCTCGCAAGAAGAAGAGAGAGCAGGAACTTCTTGAAACCCGCTCAATGTTGCTCTCACAGAATGAGAGCCGTTTCTCCCATCTCCCTCGTCATCTCCGTCAGAGTGAGCCAGTGCTGGACCGCTGAGCCAGGCGAAAAGAACCAGAACTCCAGCGTATCCTGTGAGCTTGTTGTACTTCATTACAATACCCTCCTTACAATACCCTCCTTTTTGGTAATAAGAGATATGAGTAGCACACACTTAGTATGATCCACTGTACGAATGCAACCTCCCGATAAGAGGTTTTTTCCTGCTCCTATCAGGGGAGGGTGCTGCTATGATCGTTTGGCTCTCGGTGGGAGTGAAAATACGCTACAACCAGCGAGATAAGTTCCGTAGCGTGCGCTGTACGCACGCTACCCAGTTGCTTCTACACACTCCCCGCAAAACTTGCTATGCCTATAGATGGTGACACCGAGGGGGTACTGATCTGTGGGGAATCACGTTTTCATCTGCTACGCACACGAAGATTGGGACTTTGTCCGCGCACTTGCAGCGAAATTGGAAAAACTGCAAGTGTCGATCTGGCTTGACCGACGCGACATTCTTCACGGTACAAATTGGAATCAAACACGAGACGATGCTCTTTATGAATGTGCTTGTTGTGTGGTGATCTTATCGCCTGCTGCGGTGGTTTCGGAGCAAGTACAAGGAGAGTGGGTGACTGCTTTTGAGGAGCAGAAACCTGTTGTGCCTATTCTGTATCAATCGTGTCGAATTCCAAGCAGATTACGGCTTATTCAGCGCTTTGATTTTACTAATGGTGGTTTAGAAAATGAGGAAATCTTGCAGGCATTGCTCCGAGTTTTAGGAGGAGGTCAATCTGAAACCTCGGATCTTCAACCCACACTGCTCCGTCATTCCCGCGCAGGCGGGAATCCAGGGGACGGGCAAAAGGCGGGAGATCTCGTTCCTGAGCAACGCCACACAAGCAAAGTCGAGGACCAAATAAAGCGACGAGAAGAACCAAAAATCCTCACTCCAGCTCCCTTCTCCGAAATCACTAACAACATCGGTATAAAACTGATCCTTATTCCTGCCGGAGAATTTCTCATGGGTTCGGAAAATGGCCGTGACAATGAGAAGCCCGTTCGCAAAGTGATAATCTCGAATCCCTTCTATTTGGGAAAATATCCGGTGACACAAACGCAGTGGCGAGTCGTCATGGGAAATAATCCCAGTCATTTCCAACAGAAGGAAGGATGGATATTCGGTAAGCAGAAAGACAATCCTGAGCAGCCAGTGGAGAATGTCTCCTGGGACGATGCGCAGGAGTTTCTGCAGAAGCTGGGTGCGCGTGAAGGAGGGAAAACGTATCGGTTACCAACCGAGGTAGAGTGGGAATATGCCTGTCGTGCGGGATCTACAAGGTCGTATTGTTTTGGTGATGATGAAACCAAACTGAAGGAATACGCGTGGTACAGAGAGAACTCTGGTAACACGACCCACCCAGTGGGACAGCTCAAAGCGAATGTCTGGGGGCTGCACGACATGCACGGGAATGTGTGGGAGTGGGTGCAGGATTGGTATGGATCATATGAAGCGGCAACAGCTATCGATCTTACTAGGCCCGTGTCGGGCTCGGACCGGGTCCTTCGAGGCGGCGGTTGCTGCTACGACGCGAGGAACTGCCGGTCGGCGCTTCGCGGCTACGATACGCCCGACTACCGCGACAACTACCTCGGCTTCCGCCTGCTGAGGACAGTTTCGTAGCACTTGGCTCTTTTACCCTTGGGTTTTAAGTAGAGCGGCGGAAGCGTGGCGAGGCGAAGCCGCCTACGCCCGCCGCTCGGGTCCAGGGCGGAGCCCTGGTCGAATTTTTTACACGACGGCAAAGTGAAAGCGTTTGTATCGCTGGATTAGTGCAAAGTCTTCCTCATTGGCAGTGTAGACGACCGCTCCAAGTCGTACGCCGCACATGGTGATCAAGGTATCGTTGATCAGGCGAGGAAGTTTGTCTTTCAATTGTGGCTGTTCTCGCAGCATACGTGCGAGGATCTCTCCAGCCTCTTCCCAGTCAGCAAAGGTAGGCGCGATTAAGCGGCCAGTGCGACGAAATGGGCGGACGAAGTTTTCGACTCGACTGAATGCGGCGGGGGTATGACAACCTGCTTTTAATTCCTGTACGACGACTGCACAGAAATAGGTGGTAGGAAGTGTGCGTGCAAAGTACGGTAAAAGATGTTGGTAATATGTCCGGTTGCGGATGGCGTTAATGTAGATACTGGTATCGTAGATCGACTTACCGGGAACTTGTTCAACGGTAGTGGCCGAAGACATCCTCTACCTCTCCCTTCTCGCACAGTTCCCGAAATGCCTTGAGGGCATCTTCTTGAAAGACGACCAGTGCTAATGCGCGTTCGACGGTTTCGGTTTCTGTCTTGGCCCCGAGTGCCTTTTGAGCTTTCTTCAGAGTGTCCGTTCGCAAGTAGAAGTTTTTCCGCTGCACAGCAGATGAACGCGCTACCTGAGTGGTTGAGTTCTTACGCATAGATGCGTAAATATAGAAAGTAATTTACGTATTCGCAAGCGTCATCCCATTTCACGCGGCACTGTCAGGATAAGGAGGACTTCCTATGCCAGTCATCGACGGCGATAGCCATTTTATGGAACCGCTAGATTTGTTTGATCGTTACATTGATCCGCAATTTCGCGAGCAAGCGATGCGGGTGGTGCAAGACCCAGCGACCGGCAAGCCGACCTTGATGGTAGAAGGGCGGCAGTTACGGATTGTCAACGTCGAAGAACTCCTTTCCGCCGTGGTTGCTTATGGCCAAAAAGAAGAAGGCCGCAATCTCAGCAATTTCGATCAAGCGTTGACGTACAATGCCGAGTGGCAGGACATGAGCAAGCGGGTGCAGTTCCTTGATCAGGAAGGGATCGATTTGCAAGTTCTCTATCCGACGATGGGGTTATTGTGGGAAGGTGGCGTTGAGAGCCCACTCGTGGCTGATGCCCTCTGTCGTGCCTACAATACGTGGGCGTTTGAGATTACCGCCTCACAGAAAAAGCGATTATTTCCTGCGGCGCACATCTCACTACGAGATACTCAACTCGCAGTGAAAGAGCTACAACGCGTTGCCAAGCTCGGCTGTAAGACTATTTTTGTCGCAGCGATGCCGGTCAACGGTCACAGCTTTGGTCATCCTGATCTTGACCCGGTGTGGGCAGCGGTACAAGATCTCGATCTCAGTGTCGGTATTCATCTGGTTGGCCATCGCCATTACACCGGTAGTCAGTGGTATCAGGACCGTGACCCTGGCTTCATGTTTGTGACGATGAATGTGATTCAAGATCCGCGTATGGCGCTGACGACCATGGTGTACGATGGTGTCTTTGAGCGGTTTCCGAAGCTGCGTGTGGCGACGATCGAAGCGATGTCTGGCTGGGTCGGTGAATGGCTCGAACGACTGAACTACCGCTTCAAATATGAAGCATACCTCGCAGATGAAAAAATCGGCGAGCGAATATTTCGCCCAGAACATTTGGATCAACGGCGACCCCGAAGAGCAGATGTTTCCGATTATGGTACAGTTCGCCGGTGACGAGCGGTTCTTTGTCGGCTCGGACTATCCGCATGCTGAAGGTTTTGTTGAGCCAATAAAGAAGGCACGGAATCTGCTTTCGGGTTTACCTGCGGCTTCGGTAGATAAGATTTTGGGTAGTAATGCGCAGAAATTTTTTGGAATCTAAAGAATTGAGTCATTGAATCATTGAGGGACCCAACGTGCTGACCAGTCCTATGGTTCAATCCTTCAATGGCAAAATGGCTCAATGGTTCGAAGTAATGAATCACTAGGGAAAAACATGTCTCTTGAAGGTCTGATCGACGTACCCGCACTTGCAGCATTCGTACGCCAGCATTTGCCACCACAAGAAGGTGAGCTGATTGTTGAGAAACACCAAGCGGGATTCTCCAACGAAACGTTTTATGTCTCGTGGGGACCAAAACGATGGGTGCTGCGTCGCCCACCACGTGGCGAGATCTTGCCGACGGCTCACGATATGTCACGTGAATATCGGGTACTGTCCGGTTTAGCGCCAACCGGCGTGCGGGTACCGCAACCGGCAGTGATGTGTGAAGATCGCTCCATTATTGGCGTCCCATTTTATTTGATGGAACGGATAGAAGGTGTGGTGATTCGTGAGCAGCTTCCACCTGAGTTTGATGCGGTTGCTGATCGTAGGAAGATTGGGGAAGAACTAATCGATGCATTAGTGGAGCTTCATGCCGTCGATTGGCAAAAGACTTCATTGGCGAATTTAGGAAAACCAGAAGGATTTCTCGAACGACAACTGCGTCGGTGGATCGGCCAGCTTGAGTTGACATTGCCGCGAACTCGACCATTGCCTGGCCTCCATGACGTCACGCGATGGCTGCAGACGTATTTGCCCCCGCAGAGTGCGACGCGCATTGTCCATGGTGACTATAAGCTCGATAACGTGATGTTCGGGCCGCCGCCTGCGACTCGATTAGTGGCGATCTTCGATTGGGAAATGGCTACACTTGGTGATCCGCTGGCTGACCTGGGCTGGGTCCTGAGTTTTTGGGGACCGACTGGCGATCCTCCTGACCCTGAGCCCAAAGAGAGCAATTACATTACTGCGCAACCCGGATTTCATTCACGTGAAGATCTCCTAATACGCTATGAACAAAAAACTGGCCGTGCGATGAAATACTTCGCCTTTTATCACTGCATGGCTGTGTGGAAGTTGGCGATTATTCTTGAGGGACTGTATCGCCATTACATTGAAGGCACCGCGTCAAACCCTAAAGCGAATGAGTTTGAGTGGAAAGTACCACAGCTTGTTGATCGCGCGCATCGGATTATTGCTGGTCAATGAGCTTGCTCAGGTGATCGTTCCTTACTATCCTTTCCTGTGATGATCACTTGCAGGGGAAAATATGGATATGCAAACGACTATTGAAACAACTCCCTCAGTACAGCCGCTAGAATCCCCCAAAGGTGAAGAACGCTGGTTCGGGGGGGGGCAACGTGTCATTCTGCATGGCATCAGTTGGGAGACCTATGAGCGATTGCTGGACGATATGGGTGATAGTCACGCTGCGCACTTCGCTTATGACCAAGGAGAGTTAGAGATCATGGTGCCGTCTGAAGAGCACGAGGAGCCAAACCGAACCCTTGCTACGTTTATTGAAGTATTGGCGGAAGAGTTGAACATCGACCTACGACGGCTCGGCTCAACGACCCTCAAGCGTGCAGATTTGCACAAAGGATTCGAGCCTGACTCTTGCTTTTACATTCAGAACGAAGCGCTGGTCCGAGGAAAAAAGAAGCTTGACTTCGCTGTTGATCCGCCACCGGACTTGATTATCGAAGTCGATGTTACCAGTCCGTCCCTCAACAAGTTCCCGATCTACGCCAAGCTCGGCATCGCAGAACTCTGGCGCTACAAAAACAACCAGGTGCAGATTTTTGGCTTATCAAATGGCCAGTACCTGGAAGTTGCAAACAGTATTGCTTTTCCACTGTTGACGAATGCGATGGCAACGCAATTTATCACAGAGAGTTCAGTCGTTACGAGTACGGTATGGCTGCGTCGTGTGCGCCAATGGGTGCGTGAGGCCAGTGGAATCGGAAAGTAAAGAAAAATTTCGACACCATTCCTCCGGCGAGGTGAGCACTTGAATCTTCTGAAGAGCGTTCGCTAAATTTAATCACGAAATAATAACGGTTTATTCCCGTCTTGTTTCAGGTGCGATATGGTAGGCAGCGAGGCTCCTGAGGATGTTCAAACCGCGCTTTCGTATTACACCTGTCATGACCAAGGCGCTGATGGAGATTGAAGCATGTCGCCATACCATCGCTGATCTGCCACTCACAGCGACTTTGCTCGATGCCTTACGGGAAACCGCTCGACTCCTTGCTACCCATTATTCGACGCAAATCGAAGGCAATCGACTGACCCCAGATCAGGTGCAGACAGTGCTCGCACGGGGTGGCCGCTTTCCTGGTCGTGAACGTGACGAACGTGAAGTCAAGCACTACTATCTAGCCTTAAAAGAGGTCGAGATACTTGCACAACAAGAAGGACCTTTAACGGAGACACAGCTCAAGCGCCTTCACGGGCTCGTGCTCGAAGGCCGCAAACGCCCGACACCTTATCGTGATGGACAAAATGTGATTCGCGATGGTAGTTCAGGACGGATCGTTTATCTTCCTCCTGAGGCAACTGATGTCCCGGTGCTTATGAAAGAACTGATCCAATGGATCAATCAGGAAGTCGCTACGCAGGAGCTTCCTGTGCCCATTATCGCGGCATTGGCGCATTATCAATTTGCTACCATCCATCCATACTATGATGGGAACGGTCGCACCGCTCGTCTGCTGACGACACTTCTTCTGCATCGTCATGATTATGGCCTAAAAGGAATCTATGCTCTGGAAGAGTATTACGCTCGACACCTCCAGGAGTATTATGACGTCCTCACCGTGGGACCGAGCCATAACTATTATGAAGGGCGAGCAAAATCAGCCGTGACGGGTTTTGTCGCGTACTTTTGCGCTGGGATGGCTGAGGCGTTCACGAAGATTCAGGCCCAGGCGCGGAAAGCGCAGGAACAGGGGGTATCTGACCAGTCGTTGATTTTGCGAGAACTTGATGCGCAACAACGCAAAGCCTTATCCATGTTTCGCAAAGCCCGTCGAATTACCGCAAAAGAACTTGCTGACTTCTTTGGCCTCTCGTCACGCAGTGCAAGCGACTTATGCGTAAAGTGGGTGCAAGAAGGATTTTTGGTGAGCGCTAATCCTTCTAAGAAATCCCGTAGTTATCAGCTTACTCCACGCTACGAAGAGGTTTTCCTTCGCCGGGTAGCGTCAACGTGAGGATTCTCCATCCGCCGGCGTAGTGAGTACTTCGTGCAGCACGTCAAGCATCTCCTGATGTAACAATCCGTTCGTTGCTAGTGTTTGCTCGCCAGTAATATCAAACCGCTGACCAGTGAAATCGCTCATCTTGCCGCCCGCTTCTTCAACAATCAGTGAGCCAGCGGCAGTGTCCCACGGATGTAGTCGCCATTCCCAGAATGCATCCGCACGACCACAGGCGACGTAACACAAATCTAACGCGGCTGAGCCGACACGCCTCACTCCTTGTGTTCGCATCATAAATGCTTGATAGAAGCGCAAATAGTATTCGCTGCGCTTGCGGCGATCATAGGGAAAGCCGGTGAGAACCATTGACTGATCGAGTGTCGGGATCGGCGACACGTGAATTGGTCGATCATTGAGGGTTGCGCCGGTCCCGCGTATCGCACGGAACAGCTCGTCTTTGATGGGGTCATATACTACACCGACAATCATCTGTGACTCATGTTGCAGTCCGATCGACACGGCGAAATGAGGAAAAGAGTGGGCAAAATTGGTGGTGCCGTCGATCGGATCAATGTACCAATGATAGGGACTCGGCTGGCCAGAAACCGATGATTCCTCGGCGATAATTTGATGATCAGGAAAGCGGGAACGGAGTATGCCGGTGATCAGTGCATCGGATGCTTTATCGACGTTGGTGACGAGATCGACGATGTCCGTTTTGATCTCAATGGTCTTTGCCTTTTGCCAATTATCTTTCAGTAGCGCCCCGGCCTGACGTGCGGCGTCAACCGCGACGTTCATGAATGTATCCATACTGTTGTTGTTTCATAGGGAGCTTTCGGCTGCAACGATGAGCAGCTAAAACCCAACCTCATGCGTATTTTTGCTCCAGCGAAAATTAATATCTTCTTGCGTATCACTGGAAGGCGACCAGATGGTTACCACCTGCTTGACTCACTGATGGTGCCGATCAGTTTGTGCGATGAGATTCAGATAGAGACAGAGATAGAAACAGAGAGGGAAACAGAAACCCATATTACCTTGACTTGTGATGATCCAACATTGCCGGCTGATGAAACCAATCTTGCCTATAAAGCGGCGGCGCTGCTGTGCAAAGAAGCGAACGTGCATGCGCGTATTGCGGTCACCTTACACAAGCGCATTCCTGCTGGTGCAGGGCTTGGTGGCGGTAGTAGTGATGCCGCGGCAGTGTTGAAAGGATTAAATGTCCTTCTCGCGCTAGGGTTTGAGGAGAACCGTTTATGTTCGCTTGCGGCACGCTTAGGTGCCGATGTTCCGTTTTTCATTCCGTGTTGCCCAGCTCGTGTTGAAGGGATAGGCGAAATTCTCACGCCCATACCGGCTCTGCCGCCACAGTGGTTTGTCGTGGTTGTTCCTCCTTTTGGCGTGTCAACTCCGTGGGCGTATCGCCGCTTTGATGAACTACCCGCGCAAGAGCACCCTGATGGTAAGGTCGAACTGACTAGTGGGCAGTGGCCTTCTGTCGCATGCCTGGTAAATGATCTCGAACGTGCTGTCATTCCGACACATCCGTTGATTGGAGAACTCAAAGCTCAACTGCTCCGGTGGGGTGCTGAAGCGGCTTTAATGTCTGGCAGTGGCTCGGCAGTGTTTGGCATGTTTTCTGGTCGCTCAGGAGCGGAACGAGCAGCAAATCTGTTGGGAAAATTGGGAAAAACGTTTGTTGTTGAGCAGTTGAATCAGCAATGAGTACTGAGTAACGAGTAATGAGTATAGAGGAAAACAGCTGAGCATTGACGGTCGAGGTTCGTCGTTCTCCTTTTCGCCGTTTCCCCTTTTCGCCGTTTCGCCCTTCTTTCTTTTGCCATTTCCCCCTTTCCCGGCGTAGACTTCCAAGGGTAAAACTGCTAC
>JAYVFX010000392.1:0-8446 GCA_043772795.1 Deltaproteobacteria bacterium | reverse complement strand
GCCAAGGAACGCTCTTTATTGGAAGAAGTTGTCATCTGTTTTCGGGAGTGGCAGAAGGTGACTCAGGAACTGGAAGAGAGCAAATCTCTGCTAGAAGATCAGGACCCAGCCGTACGTGAGCTAGCGCAAGAGGAACAGACTACGCTGCAAGAACAATACAATCGCCTCCAGGACGATATCCGACGGCTACTGATTCCTAAAGATCCGCTTGACGAAAAGAACGTACTATTGGAAATTCGCGCTGGCACGGGTGGGGAAGAGGCGAGTCTGTTTGCTGCCAGTCTGTTCCGTATGTACTCGCGTTACGCCGAACGACACCGGTGGCGATTGGAAGTGATGAGCTCCAGCACAACCGGCTTGGGCGGGTTCAAAGAAATCATCAGCATGATAGAGGGCAAAGGCGCATATAGCCGATTGAAGTTCGAGGGCGGCGTGCATCGTGTGCAACGTGTCCCCGAGACAGAAGCCTCGGGACGCATTCATACCTCGGCAGTCACGGTTGCGGTGTTACCGGAAGCCGATGACGTTGATGTTCATATCGATGAAAAAGATCTCCGCATTGATGTGTTCCGTTCATCCGGCCCTGGTGGACAAAGTGTGAATACCACTGACTCAGCCGTACGGGTCACCCATATCCCCAGTGGTATTGTTGTCTCCTGCCAAGATGAAAAATCGCAGCACAAGAACAAAGCCAAAGGATTGAAAATTTTGCGCGCTCGGTTGTTGGCACGTGCACGTGAAGAACAACAAGCAGCGATCTCCGCCTCTCGCCGCAGTATGGTCGGTTCCGGGGATCGTTCTGAACGCATCCGCACCTACAATTTCCCCCAGTCTCGCCTGACAGACCATCGCATCAACCTCACGGTCTACACCTTGGATCGCGTACTGGATGGGGAACTGGACTCGGTGTTCGACGCGCTGAATACCTCGCATCAGGCAGAGGTACTTTCCGAATAGGCTGTAGGCCGAAGGGAAGACGTCACACGTAAAACGTGAGAAGCTATCTGAGAAGTAGGAACAAGTGTCATTGCGAGACGCCCAGAGCGCGGGGCGCTCAGCGTGGAGGGAGAAACGGGGAAGTGCTATTCTTCCCGGCACTGCCCAGACAAGCTAAGACCGGCGGTTCAATGGTGCTGCAGGAGCCCGTTTGCGAGACTGGTTCTGACCCCTACTGGAGCAAAGAATGGTGGCGTGGGGTATCCCACCCTGCGACCCCGCTGAGCAGGATAGAGGACAAGGAGGGGGCCAGGTCTGGGCGAGAGACCCGAGAGCAGGAGGGCAGGAGCGATGGGGAGAGCAAACCACAGGAGTTCGAAAGCCACTGCGGTGCCCGCGCTGCGGTGGCACAACGCGGCCGCGGCCGGGTTGGACATTGGCGCCACCGAGATTTGGGCCTGTGTCCCGCCGGACCGGGACGCCCAGCCGGTGCGGGCTTTTGGCACCTTCACGCCGGACTTGCACGCTTTGGCGGATTGGTTGGAGCAGTATGAGGTGAGGAGCGTGGCGATGGAATCGACCGGGGTGTATTGGATTCCGATCTACGAGATCCTGGAGGCGCGCGGCCTGGAGGTGTACTTGGTCAACGCCCACCATCTCAAGCACGTGCCGGGGCGTAAGAGCGACGTACAGGATTGTCAATGGATTCAGCAATTACATAGCTATGGGCTGCTGACGGCCTCCTTTTGCCCCGCGGAAGACATGCGGGTGTTGCGGGCGTATTTGCGCCAGCGCGCGACGCTGCTCGAGTACCGGGCCGGGCATATCCAGCATATGCAGAAAGCCTTGCAGCAGATGAACGTGCAGTTGACGCAAGTGGTCAGCGATATTACTGGGCAGACGGGCTTGGCGATCCTGCGGGCGATTGTGGCCGGGGAACGCGACCCGCAGATCTTGGCGCGGTTACGCCACGGGCGCTGTCAGCGCAGTGAGGCCGAGATTGCCAAGGCGTTGAGCGGACATTACCGAGCCGAACACGTCTTTGCCCTCAAGCAAGCGCTCGCCTTGTATGACTTCTACACTGGGCAAGTCCAGGAATGCGACACGTACCTTGAGCAACACTATGCTGCGATCAAACCCACGTATGACGAGCAGACGCCGCCGCCACCCTTGGGCCCCACTCCCAAGCCCAAGTCCCACGCCAAGAACGCCCCGACCTTCAACGTGCGGGGGAGCCTGTATCGGATTCTGGGGGTGGATCTGACGGCCACCGACGGCCTGGAGGCCAGCAGTGCGCAGATTATTTTGTCGGAAATCGGCACCGATATGAGTAAGTGGCCCACCGAAAAGCACTTTACCTCGTGGTTGGGGCTGGCCCCACACAACGACATCTCCGGGGGCAAGGTGTTGCGCAGCAAGCCCCTCAAAGGCAACCGCCGCGCGGCTCAAGCTTTGCGCTTGGCGGCCCAGACCCTGGGGCGCACCCACACCGCGTTGGGCAGTTATTATCGACGGATGCGCGCCCGCAAAGGCTCCACCCAGGCGATTGCGGCCACCGCGCATAAGCTCGCGCGTATCCTTTACCATATGCTTAAACATCGCACGCCGTATCAACCACAGAGCCAGGAGATCTATGACCAGCACTTACGCGACCGCGCTATTCGTCACCTCAAGCGCACGGCCACGCGATTGGGCTTCACGCTCCTCCCCCAACCGGAGGCTGCCTAAGCTTTTGTTTCTGAGCAGGAGCCGTAGGCGACGAAGCAATCTCAGAGCCAGCAGAAAATAAGGCAAAGCTTGCTTCGCTGCGCTCGCAATGACTAGTCGCTTGACCTTCTCAGACAGCCTCTGAGACTTTAGATCTCACCTTACGCGATAAGGGCGAAAAAGGTGTAAATTCGTGTGTATGAAGCAACCACCGATAGCCGATTTGTATTCCGATTACTTGCGGGCCTGGTTCGGGGCGACCACGGCCACCGGCTTGAGCCAACTGCTGGAGGGAGAAGTCAGCCACGAGCAAGTGACCCGGTACTTGGCCGGTACGAAGAAAACGGCGGCTGCTCTGTGGCGGACCGTCAAGTCGTTTGTCCGGGAGGTGCAATCTGAGCAGGGGATGTTGATCATTGACGACTCGATCGAGGAGAAGCCGTATACCGACGAGAACGATATTGGGTGTTGGCATTATGACCACTCCAAAGATCGGATGCTCAAAGGGATCAATTTCCTCACGGCGCTGTATAGCAGTCAGGGAGTGAGGGTGCCGGTGGGCTTCCACTTGGTGGCCAAGACCGAGACATATGTAGACGCCAAGACACAGAAGGAGAAACGACGGAGTCCGGTGTCCAAGAATACGGTCTGTCAGGAGCTAATCAAACAAGCGGTGCGCAATCGCATGCCCTTTCGCTTTGTCCTCTTCGATGTGTGGTTTGCCTCGGCGGAAACTATGGTGTTCATCAAACAGCAACAGCACCGTGACTTTATTTGTCCCCTCAAGACCAATCGCAAAGTCGCCCTCAGTCAGGCCGACAAGCAGCAGGGCCGGTATGTCAGAGTGGATACCCTAGAGCTGGAAGCGCAGGCCACACGGGAAATCTATCTGGAAGACGGCGACTTCCCGCTCGTGCTGGTGAAACAAGTCTTCACAAACGAAGATGGCAGCAGCGGCATTCGTTATCTGGTCTCCAGTGCTACCACCTTGTCGTTTGACGACCTCACCACGACCTATCACAAACGGTGGCAAGTGGAATGTTATCATAAGTCGCTCAAACAGAACGTCGCCTTGGCCAAGTCCCCCACCCAAACGGAAGCTACGCAAACCCATCATTTCTTCGCCGCCCTGTGCGGCTTTCTCAAGTTGGAGCGGTTGAAAGGGAAGACCAAGTTGAATCATTTTGCTTTAAAGTCGACACTCTATCTCAATGCTCTGCCTGCCGCGTTCTCTACCTTGCGTACGTTAACGACTGGTCAAGTCACCGCGTAAGGTCAGTTAAGATATTGAACGTTAAACCGTAAACTTGAAACCAGAAACTCGAAACTCGGAACCTGCTCTTCACTCCAATACTATCGCTGGTATTATTTCACAGGCCGTTGCGGACCTGGTCGAGCGAGGCGTCCCGACTCCTCGCCTTGATGCCGAAGTATTACTCGCGCATGCGCTCGGTCTCACCCGCACGAGCTTGTATGCCCGACTGCATGATTCTCCCTCTACGACAGACACTACTCGTTATCATCAATTGATCAGACGTCGCCAACAGCGCGAGCCGCTCCAATACATCACCGGGCTACAAGAGTTCTGGTCACTCGAATTTCAGGTGACGCCCGCTGTTTTGATCCCTCGACCAGAGACAGAACTGATTGTCGAAACGGCGCTACGGTTGCTTTCGCAACCTCCAGTAGTCAGTAGAGAAGAGAAAAGTCCAGAGTCCAGAGTCCAAAGTCCAGAGTCCAAAGTTTGGCAATCCGCAATCCGCAATCCGCCTGCCCCCTCCGTCGGGGGGCAATCCGCAATCCACATCCTTGATGTGGGAACTGGTAGCGGTTGTATTGCTATCGCGCTCGCTAAAGAGTTGCCCGACGCTGAGATTTGGGCGACTGACATATCGAACGCCGTCCTAGCTATCGCGCAAGAGAACGCACAGCGACACAGTGTAGCTGAACGTGTACATTTTCTTCAGGGAGACTTGCTCGCGCCATTCCACAAGCAAGGGCTTACGTTTGACCTGATCGCCTCCAACCCACCGTACATCATCTATGACGAGATCCCCATCCTCCAGCCCGAGGTCTGCGACTGGGAACCTCTCTCTGCTTTAGACGGTGGGCCGGATGGACTCAACTTTTACCGCCGTCTGCTGCACGAAAGCCTCCAATATCTTAGTTCAGGCGGCTGGTTAGTGATGGAAATTGGCCACGGCCAAGGTGCGGCGGTCTTGCAGCTCGCGCAGCAGATATCTGAACTAATGGCCAGCTCATGTATCCTCGATTACGAAGGTCGTGAACGGGTCATCACTGTGCAGAAAGGTTAGCCTCTTCCATTTGTCACAACTTGAGGGGAGATCCTGGCTTTTGAGCAGTGATGCAGCAGATGTGGATTCCTTCTCCCTCCCGGGAGAGGGAGTCACTGCTCAGCAAACGACTTCAGTTGGGACCAATGCGCCGCCTCCTCCGAAAAGAGGATTTCTACCAATTCGCTCAGCCAATTTTGCAATAGTAAAAAAATCGGCTAGAGTGTTGACCTGAAAGCATTCGGGCAACACGCTGAATGTTTACAGGGTCAATCAGGGTGGGGAGTTCGGGTCATCATCGACAGACAGCAAGGTAAATGAGAGACCGCGACGTTGCAGAAGCAGCGTCGGGCAGAAAGATAAGTGGTATGGATAGGATTGTTGTGCGGGGTGGGGTGCCGTTGCGGGGAGAGGTCAGTATCGGTGGATCAAAAAATGCGGCGTTGCCGCTGCTGTTTGCGACCTTACTCACTGAGAAAGAGTGTCGCCTTGAGCGCGTCCCGCGCTTAGTCGATATTCGTACTGCCCTTCGTCTTCTGCGAGAACTTGGCGCTCAGTCTGATTGGTTGAGTGAACATGAAGTCTCAATCACCGCCCATACCGTCCGTCACTTAGAAGCCCCATATGATCTCGTTAAAACCATGCGCGCCTCCTTCCTGGTCCTCGGCCCATTACTCGCGCGTTTCGGTCGTGCCCGAGTTTCTACCCCTGGCGGCTGTGCGATTGGGTCACGCCCAGTGAATATCCACCTTGATGGGCTCCAACAGCTGGGGGCGACAATTCGTCTGCAACAAGGGTATGTAGAAGCCGAAGCCAAAAGACTGCGCGGCGCACATATCATCTTTGAGTTTCCCTCGGTCGGAGCCACTGAAAATCTCATGATGGCGGCAACGCTGGCCGAAGGAACCACTGTTCTTGAAAACGCAGCCTGTGAGCCAGAAATTGACGATCTTGCGGCTATGCTGACTGCGATGGGTGCACGCATCAGTGGAGCGGGTACCAGCACCATTACTATCGATGGAGTGACATCGCTGCATGGCGTCACTCACGAAGTGATAGCCGATCGCGTCGAAGCCGGCACCTTCCTTATCGCTGGAGCTATCACTGGAGGTGAAGTATTCGTTCGTGGAGCGCGGGCGGACCACCTACATGCGTTCATTGACAAGTTACAAGATGCCGGTGTCAAAATCGAAGAAAAAACCGGTGGCCTTGTCGCTTCCTGCACAGGACGGCCCTCGGGCGTAGACATCATTACCTGGCCCTACCCTGGCTTTCCTACCGATCTGCAAGCGCAAATGATGGCGCTCTTAGCGCTGGGCGATGGTCGCAGCCTCATCACAGAGACGGTTTTCGAGAATCGCTTCATGCATGCTCAGGAACTCGCGCGATTGGGCGCAGACATCCTTATCCGGGGCAATACGGCTGCGGTCTCAGGCGTGGCTTTCCTCAGTGGCGCACCGGTCATGGCTACCGATCTACGCGCGAGCGTGTCGCTTATTCTTGCCGCACTGGCTGCACAAGGCACGACCGAGGTTTCCCGCGTCTATCATCTCGATCGTGGGTACGAACACTTGGAAGATAAGCTCTCTGGTCTTGGCGCAGATATCCGGCGGGTGGGGGAGAAGCGCGAAAAATAGTCTCTGGAGTTTTCCTTTGTTTGCCAGTCCCCGGAACGCTTCATACAGGTTCGGACGGCGAACGCAGGAACTCGTTAGGAGTTAAGACGGGAAAGCGTATTTTGCCACGGAAATGGGGAGCGTCCCAGGAAACGAATTGAGTAGCGTGAGGCAGATGCGTCGCAATAGTAGCCATCAGCAACGCATCGCCAAAACTTGCCTTCTGTTCGAGATAACCGAAAAGGTCAGAGCCGGTCAAAAAAGGTAAAGGCCGGTCCAACACCGCAAAAGGCAAGATTTGTCCATGGTATTTTTGCGATAAGTGGTGAAAGAGTTCTTGTAGCTGCTGTCCGTTGAGATTGAAGGAGAGGATGCCACAGACCTCCAATACATTGAAAATAGTTGTCGCTCCATTTCCCGTCTGAGCGAGTTTCTGCAAGAACCTTCGGTTCACCGCGAAATGTCGATCACGAGGGTAACGGAGGTCGATGACGAAAATGTTGGTATCAACGACAATCAGCCTCGACTGCGTGTCCACCGCATCGCCTCCTGCCACGTCTTGAATGCGGGGCGTGTAGTCCGCAGCGTATGCTCGATATCAGCCCAAGCCTCCTGAAATGATCGTACGCCCTTGTCGGGGACCTGCCCATTCTCGACCGGTGAGAGAATCGCACACGGCTTTCCCCGTTTGGTAATAAGCACCTGCTCTCCACTCCCGACCTGTCGAAGAATCTCTCCCGTATGGTTCTTCAGTTCTCTTGCGCTACAAGATTTCATACGTCTCCACCGAAGTAGTTATATTAAAAAAAGTTGTAGTTACTTTGTAGAAGTTAAGCAAGATCGTGGTCGCCCTATCACGTGTCAGGTCTGTGGCTCGTTTGATTGCTGCGTTTTTCTGGCACGTGCGCTACGCACCGCGATAGAGTGCATACATAGGAATGAAGCGCACCCCCGCACTCTCACGGTATTCTGTCCCAAGATGGATCACATACGCCTTGACGTCTTTCTCTGGCATCGACGCGATAAAGCTGCGCAGATGACGGGTATCGCGTTGCGTCGGTTTTGTTGTGGCCTTAATCTCGACGAGATGTAACTGCTTGTCCTCCGTCTCAAAGACCAGATCAATCTCCGCTCCACCCGCACTCTTGTAATAATAGAACTGGTCTGAGGCAATGAAACTGAGCTTACGTCGCTTTTCCAGTTCAGCAATAACAAAGTTCTCCACCAATTGTCCGTACGCAACAGGATGGCGAAGCGCGGTAACGATGCCGTTATCAGCAAAGTACATCTTGCCTGCCCGCACGTAGCGCTTGGCCGGACTGAAGTGATACCCGTAGATCTTCACTGCCAGTTCTGACTGCGTAAGGACATGAAGATATTTCTTTGTTGTTGGATGGCTGAGCCCTGCTTCACGGGCAAAGTTCGACACCTCAAGATGAGAGCCAATGGAGCGACCGAAATGATTCAGGACGGCATGTAACCCCTCAACGTTTTCAATATTCGAAAGTTGCGCCAGATCCCGCAGGAAATAGGTGTCACGATAATTGCGGAGGATCTCCGCTTTACGGGTAATGTCGGACTCTGCGGCCACTTCGGGGAAACCGCCGTACGTCAGCGCAACGTCGAACTGTCGCTTGGCTTCCGCTAACTCGATCGGGCTTTGCTCGTCATTAAAGAAGGAGTGCGTGACCGGTCCGTCAGCTTCGCCCCAACACGCGGTGGGAAAATGAACCAGCCGAATCCTCCCCGCCAGGCTGTCAGCCGAGGCATCAAGCAGTCCCAAGCTACTCGATCCGGTCATCAGCACAGTGAGGCGCTTGTCATCGATAAACTGCTTTACCGCAATCGTAAGCTGAGGAACGCGTTGGATCTCATCGATGATTGCGGCGGGCA
>JAYVFX010000391.1:0-1726 GCA_043772795.1 Deltaproteobacteria bacterium | reverse complement strand
TTCGCTTCCGTTGTAAAAGTCTATGGCAACACCCAGCGCGAAGATCAGCATCCACGACCGCAACTTTATGGCCGCCCCAGGCAAGGACCGTCGCAAGATTAAGTACTGTGGTTGTCTTTCCCTCGCCTGAGAGTGGACTGGTAAAAAGAATTGTGTGGAGAGATTTTTTTCTTCCCAATGGAAGCGCTGCTCGTAAGGCTTGATAGGCTTCAACTCGCAAATCGTCTGCCGAGATCAGATCTTTGCTGATTGGGACAGACGGTTCTGTTGCTGTTTTCGGGGAGTCTGATTGGGCTGGGGTCAGGTGATAAGCGGACTTGCGTTTTTGCAAGAGAGAACGAAGGCGGGATGCTCGAGGAGGGATCACGCCCAGGAGAGGATATGCGGTAGTTTGCCACACATCTTGCGCTGTCCGGATACTCATATCCATCCGTTCGACGAAGAGCGCAAGACCCGTTGCTATGATCATTCCCCCAAAGAGGGTAAGGAGCAGGTCTCGCTTCGGTTGGGGAGAGGAAGGAGAGAGTGGTAGCTCTGCTTGCGCGGTCACTGCGATGTTGGGAGCGGCCATGGTCTTGACGATGGCGTTTTCTTGCTGTCGTTTGCTGATGTTCTGCGAGAGGGTGCGGGCTGCGGTGACATCTGCAGCAAGGGTGGCATCTACTACACCAAGTTCCCCCAGATCCAACGCGGCTTTTCGCTGCTGTTCCACCTCCCCTTGCAAAACAGCTTCTGCATCGAGCGCGGCACGGTACTCCGCTTCAAGTTTACTTACAATGGAAGTAAATTCACGATCCAGGTTTTCTCGTGCCACTCCTTTGGCGGTACTTAATTCACTGAGGCGCGGATGCGAGGGCGAAAGCATCGACGTGAGTCGTGTATTCTCGGCTTCAATTTTTGAAAAAGCAGCTCGAAGTTGACTAATGCGGTCATTCTTAATGAGAGCAACAAGCTGAGGAGCATCCTTCTTTTCAGTTAAGCGGTAAAGGGTTTCTGCCTCAACCCGTCTTTCTGTGGCGCCGGTAAAACGTTTATGGACGTTCAATAGGCGTTGTGCAATCAGATTATCTTTGCTTGGGGGATCACTGTCTCCGTATTCCTGGCGAAACTGTTGTAAGGCTGCCTCTGCTTGGGTGAGGCGTTGTTCTTGTGTTGCAAGTTGCTGGCTGAGAAACGCTCGTCCTTCTGTAGTGAGTTCAATGCGAGTCTTATCCGAGGTACGGGCGAATGTTGTGGCGTGGGCATCTGCAAGCTCCTGTGACAACGCTGGATCTGGAGTGGAAAACGACACCTCAGTCGCGTACGTGTAGGGGTCAGGTGTCACGGTGAGCAATTCGAGATAATGAGCAACGATGTCAGACAACCTTCCTGAATCACCGCGCGCATTTTTCGAAGAGTCGGAGGGAGAATGAGGGGCTGCACCAAAAAGATATGAACTATAGGTTAGCAGCACTGAGAGGCGGCGAAGAACCTGCGTTTTCAGACGTTCGAGTCTGGCAGCCTTATTTTGTGCCTCAGCGAAGGCAGTACTCGACTCAAGGTTAAGATTGGTAACGACCAGGGTGGCAAATGCGGGACTACGGAGCAGATCGACTTGTTGCTGATAGTAACGATCTTGGGCGTCTTCTGCCTCTAGACTTTCTACAAGTGATTGCGGTGGTTCAATGAGAAGAGTTGCTGTTGCTGTATACAGTGGAACTTGAGAGATGATCCAGAGCCCAGTGAG